>JAUXWS010000105.1 GCA_030685015.1 bacterium | reverse complement strand
GACGCCTCGCGCCACTCCAGCGGCGTCTACATCTACACCCTGACGGCGGGCGCCGAGCGCCGGACGGGCAAGGCCGTCCTCGTGAAATAGGTACCGCCACATCCGCATCCACCCGAAGGGGGCCTCGGCGGAGGCCCCCTTTTCCATGGGTCCCCCCTGACGAAACCCCGGCACCCGGTGGCGGCCGCCTGTGCGATTCACTTCTCGTTCACGACTCGTCCCCGGCTTTCCAGTGCCTGCCGGTGCGCAGGAGCATGGCCTCCGCCAGTTCCTTCCGGCTGATTTCCTCCGCCCCAGCCAGGTCGGCGATGGTGCGCGCCACCTTGAGCAGGCGATCCACACTGCGTCCACTAAGGGAATCCCGCAAAATGGCGGCGGCCAGCAGGCGGGACTCCGCCTCCCCCAGCCGGCAACAGGCCCGGATCTCCGATCCCTCCAGATCGGCGTTGGCTTGGCGACCACGATCCCGATAGCGGCGCTGCTGCCGCCGCCGGGCCTCCGCCACCCGCGCGGCCACGCTGGCCGAGGCCTCGGCCGGCGCATCGGCCAGCAGATCCTCCGGCGGCAGGGCGGGCACCGCCACCTGGAGGTCGATCCGGTCCAGCACAGGCCCCGAGACACGGGAGGCATAGCGTTGCCGCTCGAGGGGCGGGCAGCGGCAGCGGCGGCGGGCGTCCCCCAGCATGCCGCAGGGGCAGGGATTCATGGCGGCGATGAGGGTGAAGCGGCTGGGCAGCTCCAGGCGCAGGGCGGCCCGCGAGATGAGAACGCGCCCGTCCTCCAGCGGTTGCCGCAGTTGTTCCAGGGTGGGCCGGCGGAACTGGGGCAGCTCATCCAGGAAGAGCACGCCGCGGTGGGCCAGGCTGACCTCGCCCACGTGGGGCGGTCGGCCGGACCCGATCAGGCCGGCGTCGGAGATGGTGGCATGGGGGGCGCGGAAAGGCCGGTGGGCCAAAAGGCCGCAGGAGGGGGGCAGCAATCCGGCGACGGAGTGGATGCGGCTGGCCTCCAGGCGCTCGACCGGCGTGAAGGGCGGCAGGATGCCCGGCAGACAACGGGCCAGCAGGGTCTTGCCGCTGCCCGGCGAACCCACCAGCAGCAAATTGTGCCCGCCCGCCGCCGCGACCTCCAGGGCCCGCCGGGCCTGGCGTTGGCCCCGCACGTGGGCCAGATCCAGACTGAAGCTCCGCCCGTCCACGGCGGGATCCGGGCCCTCCGCCCGCCAATCCCCCGTGTCGCGGCACATCCAGTCCAGGGCCTCGCGCAGGGTGGAAGCCGCGGCCAGGGGCAGCTGGCAGCCCGCCCGCGCCTCGGCCAGGTTCTCCGTCGGCACAAGCACCCGCTCCACCAGTCCGCTGCCCGCGCCCACCAGCGAGAGGGCGCCCCGCACCGGCTCGATGCGGCCGTCGAGGCCCAGTTCGCCCAGGACCAGGGTGCGCCCCAGGCCGTCGGCCGGACGCAGGCCCACGGCGGCCAGCAAGGCCACGGCGATGGGCAGATCGAAGGCCGAGCCGCTCTTGCGCAGGTCCCCCGGAACCAGATTGACGACGATGCGCTGCGAAAGCGAGATGGGCAGGCCGCTCAAGCGGGCGGCGCTGAAGATGCGGGGGACGGCCTCCTGGATCGCCTTGTCGGGCAGACCGGTGAGGACGATCTTGGGCAGCCCGGAAGCGGCATGGCACTCCACCCGCACTCCCTGCGCCTCCACTCCGGTCAGCACGGCCGTCCAGACCTGCGTGTACATGGTGCCTCCTTGCGAAGGCAGCTCAACCCGCCCGGCGGGGCGGCCGTTCCCCTGGCAGGCGGGCCGTGGCGATCAAATGCAGGGGGTGTCCAGGCAACGGGGCACCGCGTCGCCGCGGACGGCCCGATGGGCTCCTGTGTCCAATCCGCGACGGGCGGGCGCCCGGGACTGGATCAGAGGGGGATGTTGCCGTGCTTGCGCCGGGGGTTGCGCTCGGCCTTGTTGCGCAGCAGCTCCAGGGCGCGGAAGACACGGGCGCGGGTCTGCTCCGGCAGGATGACGGCGTCCACATAGCCGCGCTCGGCGGCGATCCAGGGATTGGCGAAGTGCTCCGAGTAGTCCTGGATCAGCTTCTCCTGGGCGGCGGCGGGGTCGGCGGCGGCCTGGATCTCGCGGCTGAAGATGATCTCGACGGCGCCCTTGGGGCCCATCACCGCGATCTCGGCGCTGGGCCAGGCGAAGTTGGCGTCGCCGCGGATGTGCTTGGAGCTCATCACGTCGTAGGCGCCGCCATAGGCCTTGCGGGTGATGACCGTGATCTTGGGGACGGTGGCCTCGCAGAAGGCGTAGAGCAGCTTGGCGCCATGGGTGATGATGCCGTGCCACTCCTGATCCGTTCCCGGCAGGAAGCCCGGCACGTCCACGAAGGTGAGCAGGGGGATGTTGAAGGCGTCGCAGAAGCGCACGAAGCGGGCACCCTTGCGGCTGGCGTCGATGTCCAGCACTCCGGCGAGGACGGCCGGCTGGTTGGCCACCACCCCGACGACGCGTCCGCCGACGCGGGCCAGACCCACCACCAGGTTGGCGGCGAACTCGGCATGGATCTCGAGGAAGGAATCCTGGTCGACCACGGGCAGGATCGCCGCGCGGATGTCGTAGGGCTTGCTGGAATCGGCGGGCACCACCGTGCGCAGGCTGTCGTCGGCCCGGTCCACCGGGTCCGCCGCGGGCAGATCGCGGGGCGCCTCCAGGTTGTTCTGCGGCAGGTAGGCCAGCAGGTCGCGCACGCGCTGGAGGGCCAGGCCCTCGTTGGCCTCGGCGAAATGGGCCACGCCGCTGCGGCCGGCGTGGGTGCGGGCGCCGCCCAGGTCCTCGCTGCTCACCTCCTCGTGGGTCACCGTCTTCACCACCTTGGGCCCGGTGACGAACATGTAGCTGGTCCGCTCCACCATGATGGTGAAGTCGGTGATGGCGGGGCTGTAGACGGCGCCGCCGGCGCAGGGACCCAGGATGGCGCTGATCTGCGGCACCACACCGCTGGCCAGGGTGTTGCGCAGGAAGATGTCGGCATAGGCCCCCAGGCTGGCGACGCCCTCCTGGACGCGGGCGCCGCCCGAGTCGTTCAGGCCGATGATGGGAATGCCCGCCTTGAGCGCCAGGTCCATCACCTTGCAGATCTTGGCGCCATGGGCCTGGGACAGGCTGCCGCCGTAGGTGGTGAAATCCTGGCTGAAGACGGCCACCGGCCGCCCGTGCACCCGGCCGAAACCCGTCACCACCCCGTCGCCCAGGGGACGGCTCTGGTCCAGGCCGAAGGCGGTGGACTGGTGGCGCACCAGCATGTCCGACTCATCGAAGCTGCCGGCGTCGAGCAGCAGGTCGAGGCGCTCCCGCGCCGTCAGCTTGCCGGCTTCGTGTTGACGCGCCACGCGGGCGCGGCCGCCCAGCTCCTGGGCCTCGTCCTCCAGCCGCAGCAAATCCTCGCGCCGCACGCTCATGGCTTCTCCTGTGGATGGTCGGCCGAGCACACGCAGCCGACCGGCCATCGGCCGGGTCCGGTCCCGCCTGTCCTGCTCTTCTCGTGGTCCGCCGAGGCGCGCCTCGCGCGGTCTCTGTCGATCCCGCGACAAGATGATGAAGGCGGGGCACTCCCGGCAACGGAGCAGGATGGCCCCGGTGCCCTGTCCGCCGGGTGGTCATGCCCCGGCGATCTCGTCTGAGGGTGTCAGGGGAGAAGGGCGCTGAGCGTGACGAGGTGCGAGGCGCCCAGTTCCTGGTGCGGGCGCCAGGCATAGTCCACGCTCCAGCGGCCCAGGATCAGACCGGCGCCGGCGGCGGGGTCGCCCTCGGCCAGGCCGGCGCGCAGGGCCAGCCGCTCCAGCACGATCCACTCCGCGCCGCCGTGCAGCCAGGCCCGGCGCCAGCGGCCGTCGCGGTCGGGCACGGCGCCCTCCAGCTCGCCCCGCAGGGCAAGCTCCCCCCGCAGGCGTGAGCGCCAGCGCGGCAAGGAGCGGTCCAGGGCGGCGCCCACCGCCCACTCCGGTGCGATCCAGTCCTGCTCGCCATCCTCCCAGAAGAGCACGCTGCCGGTCAGATCCCGCAGGCTGAGGCCCAGGGCCAGACCCGCTTCCGTCTGCCAGCGCAGGCCGGCGTCCAGGCCCAGCCCCTGGCCGCGCAGAACGGCCAGGTCGCGGTGGATCAGCTTCAGCGTCAGACCGCCGGCCAGCCCGGGGCGCAGCTCCCGCGCCGTGGACAGCCCCAGGATCCAGTCCGCCGCGTCTTCGCGCCGGACCACGGGCCGCCCGCCCTCTTCGAAGGTGCCCCCCCCCTCCAGCAACCGGCTGATGGGGATGTCCGGCACGGCCTGCCGCAGCAGGAAGACGGCGACGGGCAGGTCGTTCCAACGCGCGCTCCAGGACAGGTAGTCCAGACTGAGGATTCCGCCGAAGGCCTCCTGGTGCTGGAAGGAAGCCAGTCCGGCCCCGCCGTCCACCAACAGGGCCGGATTCCACCAAGCCCGGGTGCCCCCGTCGGCAAGCAGGAGGCCGCTCAGGCCGCGGGCCACCGGCGCCGCCCCCACCTCGGCCCGCAGGAAGTCCCCGCCGTGCCGCTCCTTTCCCCAAGCCAGGGTGGCCAGGGTGCCGAGCATGAGCAGGCGCCACCACATGTTCATGAGCTGCTCGCTTCCTGGACGAGGGAAACCCCGTCCTGTTCGGGCTGGCCCACGGCCCGCAGGAAGGCCGGGACGATGCTGCGGCGGAAAAGCAGGCGCGCCTCCTCCAGGCCGATGCGCGCCGCCGACACCTGGCCCCCCGCCATGTGGCGGTGGCCGCCCGCGCTGCCGTGCTCCCGCACCAGTTCCCGCGCCAGCCTCCCCACATGGGGTTCCTGCAGGTTGTTGCGGATGGAGAAGACGACGCGGTCCTCGCGCCAGCCCCAGACCAGCACCCAATGGATTCCCTCCAGCCGGCGGAAGGTGTCCGCCACCTCGGCCACGAAATCCGGGTGGCGGGTGGGACCCAGATCCACCACCATCGCCTTGCCGAAGCGCTCGGCCCGCTCGACGGCCTCCTTCATCATGATGAAGTAGTCCACCGGGAGGCGGCTGTTGACGATCAGATGCAAGAGGTCCCAGTCGATCTTGGGATGGAGCTTCAGGTAGACGGCGCGGTCCGGCTTGCTGGCGCCGCGGCCCATGTCGCTCGTCTCGGTGCGGATGGCGTAGTAGAGGGCGGTGGCCAGGGGCACATCCACCTTGAGGTTGCGCGCCAGCAGGTACTCGTAGGCCAGGGTGGCGGTGGCGCCGTAGCTCTCGCGCAGGTCCAGGAAGACCGGTTCGTGGGGCCAGGCTTCGCCCATGATGTGGTGGTCCACCACGCCGTAGCGGGCATCGGCGGGCAGGCGGCAGGAATTGTTGCCGCTCCCCGGCTGGCTGTCCACAAAAAGGAAGAAGTCGAAGTCGGGCAGATGGAGTTCGTCCAGGGGGTGGATGCGCAGATTGAGGATCTGCAGCATGGTGCGGTTCTCGGAGCGCCCCAGCTCGCCGCCGGAACCGACCACCGCCTCCCGGTCCATGTGCTCGAAGATGAGCTTGAAGGCCATGGCACTGGCCACGCAGTCCGGGTCCGGATTGTCGTGGGTGACGATGAGGATGCGCCGCGCCGCGCCCAGCGCGAGCTTCAGATCCTGCAACCGTCGGGAACTTTCGCGGACGGGGGTCATGCCGCTCCAACTCTTGATTGCGGCCGGGGTTTGCACGCGGCAGCGGAGTCCGTCAAGGGCCGGCGCTCAAAGTAGCACCGGGCAGGTGAAGTGCAAGCCGCGGGCGAACTCGGCCTCCCGACGCCTTCACAGCACCCGCTCCAACCTGGTCAGCACCCAGCCCCGGTCCTCCCGGTGCTCCAGCGCCACGCGCCAGGCGGGACGACCGCCCGGTGCCTCGATGCGCGAGATCGGGCCCCGAGGGGGGGCGCTCAGCAAAAGGCGCTTATCCAGCAACTCCGGGGCGGCGGCCTTGAGCGTCGCCTTCAGATCGGTGCCGTGGTGTCCGCCGGGCAGGGCCAGCAAGCGGCTGAGATCGGCCCGGTCACGGGCCTTGCCCCACCGGCCGCGACGCACCGCGTCCAGGAACTCGCCGAGGGCGCGGTAGGGGCTGTCCAATCGCACGGCCGGCCCCAGCCGCCAATCGCCCCCGCTCCCCAGGAGCGGCCGGCGCACGTCCAGATGCCAGCTGCCCGGGCGCTCGCGGAAGGCGGGGGCGGCGTGGGCCTCCGCCACGAGGAGGGCCTGGCCGTCCCAGTGCAGACGGTCGGCCCCGTCCTCGGCCAGAAGGCGTCGCCGGCCCTGGGCATCCACCACGTCGAGGCGACGCCGGGGAAAGTCCTCGCCCTGGTGGCGGGACAACACGAGCAGAGCCTCGCCGCGGTCGGCCGCCTGCCGGAGGACGACCAGGGAGTCGGCCCGCAGGAGCAGGCGTGTCGCGCCACGCCCAGTGCCCGCCCCCAGCCAGGCGAGCAGGGCCTGCCCGGTGGCGGATTGGCCGCCCGCGCCGGGCAGGACGCGCCGCAGATGGAGCACCCAGCCGCCAGCCAGGGGACGCGGATCCTCCACTTGGCCTTCGATCAGGCGCAGACGGGCCAGGTCAAGCAGCAGTTCGCCCGGCAACTCGCGGGACGCCGCCTCGAGATCAGGCGCCAGCCAGGGATCGGCTCCCGCCAGGCGGGGATCCTCGGCCATGGGCAGAGGTGGCCGGGCGCAGGAGGAGAGCAGGGCCAGGAGCAGCCCCGCGATCAGTTGGCGCGGCCAGGCGAGTGGCATCATGTGGATCCTCCTTGCCCGTCCGCCCTTCCGGCGCGACGGCTTGACTATCGATGCCGGTGGTCCTCTGATCGCGGCTCAGCGGCCTTCCCGCAGCCAGGCCTCGATGCCGCGCCGGATGGCCTTCACCTGTTTGCGGCGGACGTGCGGATCCAGCATCCACTCCTCCTCGCCGGGATGGGCCAGGCTGCCGGCCTCCAGCAGGATGGCCGGGCAGCCATGGTGCCGACAGACCCCCAGGCTGCGCCAATGAAGGCCGCGATCGCGCAGGGGCAAGCGCCGCTTGAGCTGTTCGTGGAGCAGTTGGGCCGCCTCGGCCGACCAGGGGCTCCAGGAGAAGACCATGAAGCCGTCCGACTTCCACGGGTCCTCGCCCTCCCCCACGCTGTTGTAGTGCAGCGAAAGCAGTAGATCGGCCCGCAACTCCCGCGCCTGCGCCACCCTATCGCCCAGGCTGAGGGTGCTGTCCCCGTCTCGCGTCAGCCGCACCTCGGCCCCGGCTCGTTCCAGCTCCGTCTTCAGCTCGCGGGCCAGGAGGAGGGCCAGGTCCTTCTCCATCACGCCGGAGGCGCCGATCGCGCCGCTCTCGCCGCCGCCGTGCCCGGGGTCCAGCACGATGAGCGCCTCCTTGAGGGAGGAGGCGCGCCGCTGGAAGGTGATGATCAGGCGGCCGGGCTCCCAGCGCAGGGAGTGCCCCTGGAAGGCCCCGGGCGCCAGGTCGGCGCGCAGGGACAACTCATCGCCGGCCAGCGGCTCCCAATCCAACTGGCGGAGATCCCCGGCCTCGTCCAGCTGCACCCAGTCCAGCCGGCCCCGCATCCGGGGAAAGATGAAGCGCCAGCCGCCGCTGGCGGTGCCCTCCTCCCGCCAGAGGGGCGGCGAGTCACCGCTGACGGCCAGGCTCAGCTCCAAGTCGCCCTGCTCCAACCGGCGGGTCTGGACGGCAGGTCCCAACCAGCGCGGCTCCGGCGGCTCCGGCGGGGCCGGGCCCAGGTGCGCCACGCGCCGCTCCGGCACCCAGGCCGCCAGCGTGGAGCTCATGGGCAGGCGGAGCCAGCCATCCCGGCGCTGATCAGCGATCCACTCCGTGCCGGCCTGGGGGAAGATCCAATAGCTGGCGCCCGGCGCCGTGGACAGGGGACTGCCGTCCAGCCGGACCCGGGCGGGCAGCTCCCGGGGCGCCGCCGTCTTTTGCGAGTCGGGCGGGGCGTCCGCGGCGGGCTCCGCCAGGCGCAGGTGGAAGGTCCAGACGCTGTCGGGATGCTCCAGGTTCAGGCGCAGCACGCGATCGGCGGGCCAGGGCACCTGGGCGGCGAAGCGTCCGTCCGCCGTCCGGCGCAGGGGCCGCCCCTCCGCCAGGATGGTCTCGGCCCGGCCCAGATGCCCGTTGACATAAAGCCATTTGCCCGCCGCCAGGCGCGGCAGGCTGTCGGCGCCCGCGGGGCGGGGATGGCAGAGCAGGCCCCCATCGGGCAGTGGGAGGGGAGCGCCCGTCGCCCCCCGGCCCGGCGCCAGAAAGGCGCCCAGCACGAGCCCCAACAGAAGCAGGCGACGCGCGGGCCGGCTGCGATCCATCGTTTTCCCTTCCATCTCGATCATCCGACCCGGCTCACTCGTCCACCGGATCCTCATCGGGCAACCGTTCGATGCCGATCTCGCCGGGATCCAGCTCGGGCTCGCCCAGGGTGCGGGCGGTGATGAGGGCCAGTCCGTGCAGCACCAGATAAGGGAGGTGCCGCTCGATGACCGTGGTGTGGCGCGCCATGATGCGGCCGAATCCGCCGGTGGAGACCACGCGCAGCGGAGCGGGGACGCCCGCGCCGGCGAGCTCCTCCCGGATGCGGGCGACCAGGCCCTCCACCTGGGCCACGGCCCCGTGCAACAGGCCGCTCTGCATGGCCTGCTCGGTGGTCGAGCCGATCACCCGCGGGGGAAAGGCCAGGGCCACTTTGGGCAGGAGGGCGGCGCTCTGGTGCAGGCTGCGCAGGGCGGATTGGGGGCCGGGCAGGATGAGGCCGCCCAGGAAGGCGCCGTCGGCATGGACGACGTCGAAGGTCGTGGCCGTGCCGAAGTCCACCACCACGGCCGCCTGGCGATGAAGGTGCCAGACGGCGGCGGCGTTGCAGAGGCGGTCGGCGCCCACCGTGGCCGGCTCCTGGAGGCGGATGGCGGGCGCGCCCGACGAGTCGGGCCCCAGCAAGAGCGGTGCGATGCGCAGATAGTGTTCGGCCAGCTTGATCCAGACGAAGTTCAAGTCGGGCACCACGCTGGCGATGGCCACGCCGCTGAGCGCCTGGGGGTCCAGCCCCACGCTGCGGAAGAGCGTGCTGAGCATGACCCAGCTCTCGTCGATGGTGCGGGCGTGGCTGGAGGCCAGCCGCCAGTGGGCGCTGAGGCGCCCCTTCTCGATCACGCCCAGCACGATGTGGGTGTTGCCGATGTCCACCGCCAGCAGCCGGCGGGTGAAGCCGCCCGGCCTCAGGCTTCCAGCCTGCACCACATGCCCTCCTTTCGCAACTCCTCCAGGCGCAGTCCGCCGTCGGCCAGCAGGGCGCCACCGCCCGGCCAGGCCAGGCGCAGGCGGCCATCGGCCAGGTGTTCGTGGTCCGCCAGGCGGTGCGTCCGCTCCCCGTCGCGGATCCAGACCGGGCGGGAGGCGAGCAGGTCCGCCTCCGCCAGCCCCGGTGGCGGGGCAGGGCGGGCGGGCAGCCCGCGGCCGCCCAGCTCGCCCAGCCAGGCCGCCAACAGCTCCTCCCGCTCCACGGCCACGCCGCCCTGGGCCAGGGAGCGGGCCGGCTGCCGCAGTCCGGGGGGAAAGGTCCGCTGCCCAAGGTTGAGACCCAGGCCGACCACCACATGGGCGCGGCTTCCCACAATGCGGGTTTGCACGAGCAGTCCCGCCACCTTGCCGGCGCCCGCCCCGTCCTCGAGCAGCAGGTCGTTGGGCCACTTCCACCAGACACGCGCGTCGCCCTCCGCCCCCTGACAGCTGCGGGCGAGGACCCGCGCCAGGGCGAGGGCCGCCCAATGCCCGACCAGGGACAGATGATGGCGCTCCAGATCCAGGTCCAGGCGCAGGGAGACCAGGAGACCCTCGCCCGCCGGGCAGTCCCAGTGTCGCTCGTGTCGTCCGCGGCCGGCCGTCTGCGCCTCGGCCGTCAGCACGGTCCAGGGCCGGTCCAGGGGACCTCCCCCCTCCAGCGCCTCCAGCAGGCGCCGGTTGGTGGAGTCCGTCTCTGCCACGGCGTGCAGGCGCCAGGGCGGCTGGTCCGGCATCCTGGCCAGGGCCGCCGCCACCCCTTCGAGCCTCATGCCAGGCTGTCCCGCGGAGTGGCCGGATCGCTGGCGGATGCCGCGGCCGGCGCGAGGCGGACCGCATCGCGCACGTGGAGGACCACCAGGGTCTGGTCGTCGTACTGGCGGGCGCCCGTCTCGAAACGATCCACCACCTCGAGCAGATGTTGCAGGGTGTCGCGCGCGCATGGCTGTCGGCTGGAGAGCAGGGTCTGCTCCAGGCGCCGCTGCCCGAACTCCTCCTCCGCCGTGCTCATCGCCTCGGTCAAGCCGTCCGTGTAGAAGACCAGCTGGTCGCCGGGCTTCAGGTCCAGGTCCTCCGTCTGGTAGGCGCTCCCGCCGAACATGCCCAAGGCCAGGCCGCCGCTGTCCAGGTGACGGATCCGTCCATCCCGCACGAGGAGGGGCGGATTGTGGCCGGCGTTGGAATAATGGAAGCGCAGGCCGTCGGCAGAGGAGCGGATGAGGCCCTGCACGAAGGTGACGTAGATGTCGTCGGCCGTCGTCTCGGCCAGCTGGTCGTTGAGGCGGGCGTTGAGTCGCCCGGGATCGAGACCCTGGTCGAGCAGGCTGCGCCACGAGGCCTGCACGTTGCTCATGACCAGGGCGGCGGCCATGCCCTTGCCCGAGACGTCGCCCAGGGCGAGGGCGAGATCGCCCTGGCGGTTGCGGCGGAAATCGTAGTAGTCGCCGCCCACCTCGTGGGCCATGCGGCAGGTGCTGGCGATGTCGAGGGCCGGATGCTCAGGCGCCTCGCCGGGCAGCAGGCCCTGCTGGATGGTCCGCGCGATGCTCAGTTCCCGCTCCAGGCGCTCCTGGGCGGCCAGTTGCCGCATGTTGTCGCGGATGCGCCGGCTCATGGTGTTGAAGGAACGGGCCAGCAGCCCCAGCTCGTCGTCCGTCTCCTCTGGCAGCCGGATGTCCAGGTTGCCCCGGGCCAGCTCATCCGTCCCCAGTTTCAACTCGCCGATGGATCGGGTGATGCGCCAGTTGAGCATCCAGGCGATCCAGATCCCCGTCACGAGCAGGGGGGCCAGCACAAGCAGCTGCAGGAGCAGCAACAGGACATAGGGAAAGACGATGGTCATGTCATCCATGAGGACGGCGGGCAGGATGCGTCCGGGCAGGGATTCCACCTGGACGAGCAGCTCCTCGCCCGGCGGATTGAGGGGAAAGCCCTCGTGGACCAGCCGGGCCAGCCCCACCTGGAAGATGCGGTCGCGCAAGGGGGCATCCGCCCCCGGAAACTCCCGCGTGCGGTCCAGCTCCCGTTCGTCCGCCTCGGGCCGGAGGCCGATCTGGCGCAGGCCGAAGCGCACCAGGTTCTCCTCCCCCTCCACCGAGACCAGCCGGATGCTGGTGCCCAGGGTCGTGCCGATCTCCTCCAGCGCCTCCTCGTCCAGCGGGAAGAAGCCCGCCGAGAGGAGGTTGTTCTGCTCGATGAGGGAGACCTGCCAGGCGCGCTGGCCCACGCGGACGAGGCCCGCCGTGCAGCCGGCGCGCCAATCGGGCGGCAACTGGATCTCCTCCAGGGGAAAGTCGCTGGGCATGCGCCAGGTGGCCACCAGGCGCCGCCAGTGCTCGCGGCGCAGACTGTCCCCCTCGCCGGGCGCGACACTGCCGCCCGGCGTGTCCGCCGACCAGTAGAGACAGAAGAAGCCGCGCCCGATGTGCGTCTCGTCGCCCATGCTGCGCAGTTGTTGCTCGAAGCGGCGCTGGGCGGAGCGGTCCAGCGGATCGGCGAAGGCCTGGGCGAACCAGGCGGTGACCAGGCGGCCGCTTTCCAGGCGCTGGTCGAACTGGGCGCGCACCAGGCGGGCCCGGTAGCTGCCCATGACGATCACGGCCATCGTGCCGAAGAGCAGGGTGAGCAGGATGAGGGGCAACACGCTCGAGAAGAGGGCGTTCATGGCCAGCTTGGTGCGGATGCGGGATTGGCGCAGGAGGCGCCCCACCAGCACCAGGAGCGCGGCAGGCAACTGCAAGCCCAGCCAGGCCTGGGCGATGGTCTGGAGCGGACCCAGCGTTTCCAGCAGGCGTCCCTGGCCCAGACCTTCCCCGATGTGCAGGTTGAAGGTCTCGCTCTGGGCCTGGAGCTGGAGACCCTGGGTGATCTCGCGGGTCCAGGCCCAGGCCAGCAGGATCAGCCAGAACAGGGCATACCAGGCCAGGCGCGGGCGCAGGGCGGGGTTGCGCAGCCATCGGAGGACGGGCCGCACGAGGAGGGGCATGAGCATGAGGGGACTGCCCGCCACCAGCCCGATGGCGCCCAGCAGCGCGGCCGCCCACAGGCCCAGCAGCTCACGGCGGCGGGTCCGCCAGGGGCGATGCAGCCAGATCTCCTCGCCCGCCTGGACCAGGACCAGGGCTGTCACGGTCAGGGTGCCGGGGAGGGTGAGGACCTGCCAGAGCAGATCCTCCGGGTTGACCAGGTGCTGGGATAGGAGGAGCCGTTGGCCCAGCATGAGCAGCAGCCAGGCCAGCGGCAACCGCTCCTGCCAGCAGCCGTCGCGCAGCAGGCGCCAGAGCACCATGGCCAGGCCGATCTGGCCCGGCGCCTGCGCCACTCGCCACGGCGCGTCCGCCGGCAACAGGAGCGAGGCGGCCAGCCAGGCCAGGGACAGGCCGGCCAACAGGGGCAGCGGCAGCGACAGGACTCGCGCGGCTTTGCCTTGCAGGCGGCTGAACCAGTCCCCCATCGCGTCAACCCCTCTCATCGCAGGAACCGGGTGGGCGGGACCGGCCTCAGGCCAGCCACCCCAACCAGGCCAGCAGATAGCCGGCCGGAGCGCAGAAGATCCAAGAATCGAAGCGGTCCAACACGCCGCCATGGCCGGGCAGGAAGCGGGCGCTGTCCTTCACCCCGGCATCCCGCTTGAGTCGTGATTCCAGCAGATCCCCGGCTGGACCCAGCACCCCCAGCAGCAGGCCGATGCCCAGGCCCTGGGCAAGCAGCCCGGGGCCCGCCAGCCCTCCCACGGCGCCGCCCACGGCCACGGCCCCGATCAGGCCGGCCAGGAAGCCCTCCACGGTCTTTTTCGGGCTGGCGCGCTCGAAGAGCTTGTGCCGCCCCAACCAGCGACCGCCGAAATAGGCGAAGGTGTCCGTGGCCCAAGTGCAGAGCAGGAAGGCGAGCATGAGCGCTCGCCGCCGCTCCTCCGGCAGGGCCTGGTCCAGGGCGATGAGCGAGGCGAAGGGCAGGGTGCTGATCATGCCGATGAGCACGGCCGCTCCGATGCTGGAAAGGATCTGCTCCCGCCGGGAGAAAAGCTCCCTGAGCAAGAGCAGCAGCAGCCAGACGAAGGTCAGGCCGCCCCAGAAGTGAAGGAAATCCGCCCGGCCGTCGAAGAGGCGGCTGGCCCCGATCGGCAGGCAGACCACATAGGGCAGCACCAGCCAGATGCTGTGGCCAACTCCCTTGGACCGATACAATCGATGCATCTCGTAAAAGGAAAACAGGCAGATTGCCAGAACAAGCACTGTCAACGGGAGGCCCCCCTGCCAGAAAACAAGGAGGAGGAGGGGGATGCCCACCAGGGAGGTCAAGACGCGGGTTTTCAGATCGGAAGTGGCCATGGCGCCAAGGTAATGGTCTCTTCGCACAGCGCTCCGCCGGTCCGGCCCTGCGCAAAGGCCCCACATGCCTTGAATTCCGGCCGTGAAAGCAATATGCTGAGGGCTTCCATTTTCGGGGGAACTGGCCATATGATGCGGAAACTCCGCGACAACACGGCTGTGGTGCTTTGGGTCCTGATCCTGGCGTTTGTCGGCACCATCGTCTTCAGCTGGGGCATGGGCGGCTTCGACACGATCAGCGGAGGCGGCAAGACCGTCGTCGCCTCGATCAACGGCGAGGAGGTGGAGTACCAGGATTACGAGCGGCTGGTCTCCAACCGGCTGCAGCAATCCGGCAATCAGACCGACAGCCGGGCGGTCACCCAGGCGCGCAGCCAGAGCTGGAACGACCTGATCCATCTCAGCCTTGAGCGCCGCCTGGCCCGCGCGATGGGCCTCAGGGCCAGCGATCGGGAGATCACCGACCGCATCCTCTACCTGCCCAGCTGGGTTGCCCAGGACAGCACTTTCCAGACCAACGGCCAGTTCGACACGCTGAAGTGGCACGAGATCCTGCGGGGCGAGAACATGCGCTCCTGGCTCCTGGGCATGGAAGACCAGCTCCGCCAGTCCATGCCCTTGGAGAAGTTCCGCGCACGCTTGATGTCCACGGCCCTGGCCAGCGACGCCAACCTGCTGGAGGACCATCTGCAGCGCAGCCAGACGGCCCTGGGCAGTTTTCTTGTCTTCATCTACGCCGCCTTCCCGGTGGATTCCAGCGAGATCAGCGAAGCGGAGCTGCTGGCCTGGTTCAAGGAGAACCAGAAGAAGTTCGAGCTGGAGGAGCGGCGGGAGATCGAGTACGTGCAGTTCCCCGTCGTGCCCAGCCGCGAGGACAGTCTGGATGCCCGCGACCAGATTGAGTTCGTGCGCAAGCAGCTGGACAACGGCGAGAGCTTCGAGGATCTGGCCCGCATCTACAGCATGGACGAGTCCAACGCCGACAAGGGCGGCGACCTGGGCTGGTTCGGGCGGGGCCGGATGGTGCCGGAGTTCGACGCGGCCTCCTTCGGCGAGCCGGTGGGCAGCGTGGTGGGCCCGGTGGCCACCCGTTTCGGCCTGCACCTGTTGAAGATCAACGGGCGCGAGCTGCGGGACAACGGCACGGGGGTCAAGGAGGAGCAGGCCAGCGTCCAGCACATCCTGATCAAGATCGAGCCCAGCTCCATGACGCACAGCGACCTGCGCGCCAGGGCCGATGCGCTGTACGAGGACGTGCAGAACGGCCATGATTTCGAGGTGCTCTGTGCCGAGCGCCAGCTCAAGATCCAGCCGGGGCGGCCCTTCACCATCGATGGCACCGTTCCGGGCGTGGGACGCAGCCAGCGGGCGGCGGCCCTCGTCTTCCAGGCCAAGCAGGGCGAGGTCCTGGCCCCCGCCTACTCGGAGCAGGGGGGCTGGTATGTGATGCGCGTGAAGCAGATCCTGCCCAAGGGCACCGACTCCTTCAAGGAGCGCCGCGCCGAGGCGGAGAGCGCCGTGCGCCGGGAGAAGCAGAAGGCCCTGGCCCTGCAGGCGGCCCGGGATTACCTGGCCAGCGCCCGCCCCACCGCGCTGGACAGCACGATGGCCCTGCCGCCGCGGGCGGAGTTCGGACAGCTGGACCAGCCGGTGCGCATCAATCAGTTCATCCGCGGCAATGTGGGCCGCGACCTGGCCTTCAGCGCCACCCTCTTCACCATGCCCGTGGGCGCCGTGTCGGAGCCCGTGGCCGGGGAGCGGGGCGTCTATCTGATCCACTGCCTGCAGCGGGACGACGAGCAGGAGGTCCTGCAGGCCTACGCCGCCGAGCTGCCGACGCGGCGTGTGGAGACCATCCGCCAGCAGAAGGGCGGCATCTACGGCAACTGGTCATCCTGGATGCGGGAGCGGGCGGCCATCAAGGACCACCGGGTCCGCTTCGGCATCGATTATTAGGCAGCAAGCCGGATTCTGCCCACCAGGATCCGCCTGAGACAGCGAGCGAGCGCCCCGCCCAGGGCGCTCGCTCCTTGTCCAGCTGCATCCATGCCCTACCGCTCTGCCGCTTCCAACCCAGGTGGATCCGCGCCAAACCACCGATCGAATTCGGCCAGGAAGGCGGGCAGGCAGTTCGGGGGCACGGGCTTGCCCGGCTCGTTGCGCACCTTGCGTGGGTCCACGCTACGGCCATTCTCGATGATCTCGTAGTGCAGGTGCGGACCCGTGGCCAGGCCGGTGGCCCCCACCCGTCCGATGAACTCGTCCTGGGCCACGCGGCGCCCGGTCCGCATACCGTCGGCCAGGGAACTCAAGTGTCCGTAGACTGTCTCCCGGCGCTGGTTGTGGCGGATGCGCACCACCTGCCCGTACCCCTTCTCCCAGCCGGCCTTGGTCACCACGCCGGCGGCGGCCGCCACCACCGGGGTGCCGTGGGGAGCGGCGTAATCGATGCCATGATGCATGCGCACCTGACGCAGCACCGGGTGTCGGCGCAGGCCGAAGTGCGAGCTGACGCGGCGGAAGGTGAGGGGGCTGGTCAGGAACTCCTTCTGATAGGACTGGCCCTGTCCATTGAAATAGCCTGCCTCCCCGCAGCCGTCCAGGCGACAGGCCTCCAGGCGGCGGCCGCCGTTCTCGTAGCGCGCCGCCAGGATGCGGCCCTCCACCGTCACGCTGTCGCCCAGGTAGCTCCGCGCCACGCGGGATTCCTCCACCGCCAGCCAGAACATGTCGCCCTCCCGCACATCCAGCAGGAAGTCCACGTCCCACTGGAAGATATCGGCGAAGCCCAGCACGAGCTGGGGGCCACCGCCCGCCGCCAGCACGGCCTCGTAGAGGTGCGAGCCGACCCGGCCCTGGTGCACCACCACCTGCGGCGTGGTGCGCGCGCTGTCCAGCCGGGCCCGGCAGGTTCTTTCCACGGCGACAAGGGAATCACCGCGCAGGGCCAGGGGCAGGGTCAGTTCCAGGCAACGGGCGCCGGACCCGTAATGGACCAGGCGGAGGGAATCGCCCACGCTGTGGCGGACCAGCAGGACCGGCTCCCCGGGGCGCAGGCGGCGCAGGTCGAGCAGGCCCTCGCAGGCCGCCACGATGTCGGGCAGCAACATGTCGGGCAGGCCGAGGCGGGCCAGCACCCCCTGCATCGTGTCGCCCGCCCGCACTTCGTCGCGCAGGACGGGGATCCACTCGGGCCAGCGCAGGGGCGCCTCCGCCGTGGGGCGCGGCGCCAGGGCGCCCAGACCCAGCGCGAGCAGGAGCAGGAGCAGGAGCAGCAAAATCTTCATAGATCGTCCCCCGCTTTGGGCGATTCCGACCGTCCCAGGGACTCCAATGCCCCTAGGCGCGCCTGGGCGAAGAGCCGCTCGAAGCGGTCGATGCGGTCATCCCAGCGGTGCCGGGCCCGGGCCTCCGCCGCGGCCGCCGCGCCGATGCGGCGACGCAGCCCGCCGTCGCGGCACAGGCGCAGGATGCCATCGCGCAGGCCTTCCTGTCCTTCATAGAGCAAGCCGTTCTCCTCGTGACGCATCACCTCGCGCACGGCGGGCGTGTCCTCCACCAGGATGGCCTTGCCCAGCGCCATGTACTCGAAGACCTTCATGGGGAAACCGATGTCCGACCAGTCGTCGCTGTAGGTGATGTCGGCGGGCGCCAGCCAGGCGGGCAGCTGGGCATGGGGCACGAAATCGGCGAAGTGGACGCGGTCCTGCAACCCCAGGCGGGCTGTCCACTCCGTGTAGCGGCGGTGGAAGGGACCGTTGCCCACGATGATGAGGCGCAGGCGCGCCTCGGCGGCCATCAGGTCGGGCAGGATGTGGTAGAGGTCGTCCAGGCGGCGGTTGGAGATCTTCCCCACGAAGCTGAGCCAGATCGTCCCCTCCTCCTTGGCCGGCAGGGCGAGGGCGGGCGGGGCGCCATCCGGGAACTCCGCCGCATCGCGGATGACGGCAACCGGCCGCCGCGTCCAGCGGAGCAGCTCCGTGCGGTGCGCCTCGTTGACGGTGGAGACGAGGGTGGCGCCCCACAGGGTGAGGCGCTCCAGCGCCCCGTAGATCCAGGCCAGGGGCAGCTGCCGCCACAGATTGCGGTTGTGCTTGCGGACTTGATGGTAGTGGATCCCCATCACGTCGTAGACCACCGCCTCCCGCCGGTGGACGAGGCGGAGCAGGGCGAGGCCGGGCCCCACGAAGAGTTCGTCCATGAACCAGGCCTCCGGCCGCCAGCGCCGGCGTGCCAGGAGCAGGACAGGTCCCAGCAGCAGGGCGAAGACCGCCATGTCCAGGGCCTTGATGCCGCTGCCCGGCCCCGGGACCATGAGCTGGGGCGCGCCGCGGAAGATCCGGGTCTCCAGGCGCCAGCGCTGGTTGGGCCCCACGCTCACCACCTCGTGGCCGCGGGCCAGCAGGCGGTCGTGGAGCACCACCCAGCGCAGGATGGCCGCCGGGATGCGCTCCTCGTCGACGGGATGCTGCTGGACCAGGCAGATTCTCATGGCGCGTCCAGCCGCGTCCGTGTCCGGCTCCCGGCGCCACCGGGGCCGTCCGCCCGGGCCAGCCGATAGATCTCCTCATAGCGGGCGGCCACCGCCGGCCAGTTGAGTTCCGACTCGATCAGGGCGCGCCCCGCCTCGCCCCAGCGGCGGCGGACCTCCGCGTCGGACAGGGCCAGGCGCAGGGCCTGCTTGAGGGAGCGCGGGTCGTCCGGCGCGGCCAGCAGGCCGGTCACGCCATGGCGCACGGCCAGGGGAATGCCGGCCACCTCGCTGGCCACCACGGCGCGCCGGGCCGCCATCGCCTCGAGGATGACATTGGGCAGGCCGTCCACGTTGCCCGCCTCGTCGTGCACGCTGGGCATGACGAAGAGGTCGCAGGCCGCCATGGCCGGACCCACCTCCTCCCGCGACAATCGGCCGGGGAAGTCGACCACCAGCTGCAGGCCGCGTTCGCGGACCATTGTCTTCAGGCGCTCCGCCAGATCGCCCTCGCCGGCGATGGCGACGCGCAGGCCGGGATGCTGGGCGCGCAAGGGAGGCAGCGCCTCCAGCAGGACGTGGAAGCCCTTCTTCCAGACCAGCCGCCCGAGGGCCAGCACGAGGGGGCCGGGCGCGCCGGCCAGCAGGCGCTCCCGCATGCGGGCGGCGGCGGCCGGATCGATCCCGCCCTCGAGCAGGCCGGGATCGGCGGCATAGGGGATGACATGGCTGCGCCGCCGGTCCAGGCCCAGGGCGCAAACGCGATCCCGCAGCTCCGGCGAGCAGCTCGTCAGGCGCGTGGTGGCGCGCAGCGCCACGCGCGTCATGTGCGAGAAGGGCCAGCCCTTCTCCGCCACGAACACGTCGCTGCCGTGCA
The DNA here is from genome assembly GCA_030685015.1 of bacterium. Taxonomy (NCBI): domain Bacteria; species bacterium. Next base: position 31,564 of record JAUXWS010000105.1, on the reverse strand, counting down.
AGGTGGCCACCAGGGGCAGGCCCAGGCGGCGGGCCACGCCGGCGGCCATGAAGGCGTTGGGCAGGAACCAGTGGGCATGCAGCAGGTCGGGGCGGAACTCCTGCGCCGCGCGCCGCAGGGCGCGGGCCCCCGCCGCCAGCATGAGCGGACTGAGCAGGAGCATGCGGGTCCTCAGCCGGACATCCTCGCGGATGGTGCGCGAATAGCCCAGGAGGTGCCAGGCGTCCCATGGGGCGTAGCGGTAGGCGGAGAGCCGGGCGCGGGCGCGGCCACGCCCGTCCAGGTCCCGCTCCAGCTCGGCGGGATCGAAGCCCCGGTCCCAGGCCGTCAGGATGCGCACCTCGTGGCCGCGGCGGGCCAGCTCGTCCATGAGGAAACGGACAAAGGGTCCGTTGGTGTCGGCGGGGAAGCGCGGATAGGTGTGCGTCAGGGCCAGGATGCGCACGGTCACTCCCCGATGATCTTGACAAGGATCCGCTTGGGTCGCCGGCCGTCGAACTCGCCGTAGAAGATCTGCTCCCAGGGCCCGAAATCCAGGCGGCCCCCCGTCACCGCCACCACCACCTCGCGCCCCATCACCTGACGCTTGAGGTGGGCGTCGCCGTTGTCCTCCCCCGTGCGATTGTGGGCATAGCGGGAGACCGGTTGGTGGGGGGCCAGCTCCTCCAGCCAGCGCTCGAAGTCGGCGTGCAGCCCGCCCTCGTCGTCGTTGATGAAGACGCTGGCCGTGATGTGCATGGCGTTGACGAGGACGAGTCCCTCGGCCACGCCACTCTCGGCCAGCGCCAGTTCGACCTGGGGCGTGATGTTGACAAAAGCGCGACGGGCGGGGAGGGTGAGGACCAGCTCCCGGCGATGGCTTATCATGCGCCCCCCTCTTCGGCGAATCCTGCCCGGGCCGCCGCGACGAAGGCGCGCACGCGCTTCCTGTCCTTGGCGCCCTCCCTGTCCTCCAGGCCGCTGTGGGCGTCCACCCCGGCCGGTCCCACGGCGCGGATGGCCTCCCCCACGTTGCCGGCGTGCAGCCCGCCGGCCAGGATGAGCCGCCGCGTGGTCGCCTCGCGCAGGCGGCGGCTGAGGCTCCAGTCATGGACCCGGCCCGTGGCGCCGTCGGCCCCGGTGGCCGGATCGTGGCTGTCCGTGAGGAAGGCGTCCACCTGGGCCTCCGCCTCCCGCAGGAGGGCCAGCGGCTCCACCAGGTCGGGGCCGCGGATGATCAGGCTGCGGATGATATGCAGCCCGGGTCCGGCCCGGCGCAGGTTGGCCAGCTCCCCCGCTCCCATCGCCCCGTGCACCTGCACCCAGCCGCAGCCCAGGAAATCGGCCAGCTCCCGGATCTCGGCGGCGCGGTCCAGGTAGGTGATGAGCACGCAGCGCGCCCCGATGTCCAGGGAGCGGATGAGCCGGGCCGCCTCCCCCTCGTCCAGGTCCTCCCGGTGGACGGGCAGGCGGAAGGGAAAGCCGAGCAGGTCCACCCCCTCCGCCAGGCAGAGGCGGGCCTCCTCCTCGTCGCGGATGCCCGCCGCCTGGACCAAGCCCTTCATCAGACGGCGAAGAGCAGGGCGCGCAGCAGATCGTCCAGCGCCGCGCCGCGCAGACGCACGGTCGAGGGCGTGACCTGCCTCATCCCCGGATAGAAGGAGGCGCGCCGGGCCCGCGCCGGGCTGCGGAAGTCCATTTCCAGCTCCCAGCGGCGGGGCAGGCGGGGCAGACGGGCGGCGGACAGGTTGGCCAGGGCGGCCCGGCCGGCCTCGGCCATCCGCGCGAGGACCGCCTGGGCGTCGTGGCAGACCACGCTCTCGCCGCGTCCCTCCTGGGTGGCCACCGTGCGGATGCCGGGCAGCCAGGCCCGCGCCTCCGCGCAGAGGGCCTGGTCGCCGGCGCAGAAGACGAGCGGCACGCCCAGCCCCGCGGCCGTCAACCCGGCGAGGCGCAGCTCGGAGCAGGGCTCGCCGTTGAGGCGCAGGCCGGTCAGACCCGTGGACATGGCATGGCAGAGGGGCGATCCGCCGCTGCCCGCCCCGCTGTGCCAACCCACCACCAGCAGCGCGGCAAAGCTCTTGTCCAGCTCCTGCACCATGAGGCGGGGGTCGCCGCTCCAACCGCGGATGAGGCGGCAGCCGGGGGGCAGGTCCTCGGGCGCCAGGTTGCGGCCCGTGTCATGGGCGTCCTGCACCCACACCTCACACGCCCCCGCTTCGAGGGCGGCCGCGGCCACGGTGGCGGCCTCACGGGCCATGCGATCCCGCAGCCGCTCGTAGCCGGGCTTGCCGATCTCCGTCTCGTCCCAGTGCTGGGCGCCGGTGACGCCCTCCATGTCCACGCTCAGGTAGACTTTCATCTCGTCCTCCCAGGAGAAGGGCGCGCTCGACCGCCGCTACGGGCCTTGGGGCCGCGTCTCAGGCCGAGGCCGGGGCGCTGAGCCGGAAGGCCAAGGCGTAGAGCTGGATCTGCTTGACCATGGCCGCCAGGCCGTTGGCGCGCGTGGGCGACAGGTGCTGGCGCATGCCGATCGCCTCGACGAACTCGGGCCGGGTGGCCAGGATGGCGTCGGGGCTCAGGCCGGAATACACGCGCAGCAGCAGGGCGATGAGACCCTTGACGATGAGGGCGTCGCTGTCGGCGTCCAGGACGACCTTGCCCTCCTCCAGCCGGGCGTGCAGCCAGACCTGGGACTGGCAGCCCTTCACCTTGAGCGCCTCGCCGCGCCACTCGTCGGGGTAGGGGGGGAGGGCGGCGCCCAGCTGGATGAGGCGCTCATAGCGTTCCTCCCAACCGGGCAGGGCCTCGAATTCCTTCACAATGCGCGCTTGCCGCTCATCCATGGTGCTCCCGGGCTGTCCGGGGCCAAGATAAGGCATGGTCCCCGGTGACTGCGGCAGGCGCCCGCCGCCGATGCGGACCGCCGACCGGGCGCTATATTCCGCCCGCCGAGGCGATCAACTCCTGGAGGTGGGATGAGCGGCCTGGAGCATCTCAAGGTGATCGGCGACCGGGTGCTGATCCTGCCCGACGCCGGCCAGCAGCGGACGGGAGCCGGCCTCTACCTGCCCCCCAGCGTGAGCGACAAGGACATCGTGCAGGGCGGCACGGTGGTGGCGGTGGGGCCGGGCACGCCCATGCCCGACCCGGACAGCTCGGACGAACCCTGGCGACCGGCCCCGGGCCGCCTGCGCCACCTGCCCATGGAGGTGGAGGCGGGCGACTACGCCCTCTACCTGAAGAAGGCGGCGATCGAGGTCACCTACCAGGGCCACCGCTACCTGATTGTGCCCCTGGCCGGCATCCTGCTGGTGGAGCGGGACGAGAACCACCTGCCCCTGGACGAGCTGCTGGGCGGGGAATGAGGCGGCGGCGCCTCGTGAAACCGCGACACGTGGATCAGCACCCGCCCTCCGGGCCGGTCCTCCTGCGCCCAAGGGGCCGCCCGAATCCCCGCATCACTCCGTGAATTCAAGCTGTCGGAGATCGCCCCCCTCAAGCAGTTCCTCTTCGAAGATGGCCAAGCCCCAGCGCCCAATGGCGGGGTCGGCCCAGGCGCGGTACATGCCCTGGCTGTTGAAGGCCAGCACGCCCCGCTCCGCGCTGAGGGCCACACAGCCGCCCTCGCCACCCAGCTCCGCCACGTTGGTCAGGGCCGCCGCGCAGGCCTCGGCCAGATCCTGACCGCCCAGCCGGAGACGCGCCTCCACCTCGTGGGCGAAGACGGCGCGGAGGAAGGCCTCTCCCGCCCCGGTGGCCGAGAGGGCCAGGGAGCGGTTGTCGGCATAGGTGCCGGCCCCGATCACGGGGCTGTCGCCGATGCGCCCGCGGGGCTTGTTGGTCATGCCGCCGGTGGAGGTGGCGGCGGCCAGGTCGCCGGCCAGGTCGCGGGCCACGGCGCCCACCGTGCCGGCATCATCCCCGCCCGCCAGCTCCCCGGCGTGGTCCAGCACGGCCTGTCCCCGCCCGCGGGCGGCCTCCAACTGGGCCTGCCGCTCCCGCGTGACGAACCAGGCGGGGTCCGCCAGCTCCTCGCCCCGGGCGGCCAGCCAGTCCTCCACGGCGACCCCGGCGCCCAGCACGCGCCCCGCCTCGAGCAGGCGCCAGGCGGCGCGGACGGGGTGGCGCAGGCGCCGCGCCCCGCAAAGGGCTCCCGCCCGCCGCGTGCGGCCGCACATGAGGGAGGCGTCCAGCTCCACCTCGCCCGCCTCATTGAGGACGGAACCGCGGCCCGCGTTGTAGAGGGGGTCGTCCTCCAGCGCCATGACCGCCTCCTGCACGGCGGCCAGCGCCGGGCCTCCCGCCGCCAGGATGCGCCAGCCGGCGGCGAGGGCGGCGCGCAGGCCGGCCATGCGCCCCCTCACCAGCTCCTCGCTGGTCATGTCCGCGCGGATGGGTCCCGCCCCGCCGTGGATCAGGAGGAGGGGACCAGAGCCCGGCCCCAGGTGCGTCATGTTCATGCCCTCGTCCCCTGCGCCAGGTCCGGGTCCGCTCCGCCGCGCTCCGCCTCCCGCCAGTCCGCCATTTCGCCCAGCAGGCGGGTGGCGAAGGCGCCCGCCTCCAGCTCGAAGTCCAGCACCAGGCTGGCCCCTTCCCCGCCCGCCTGGATGGTCAGGCCGCCGGCCTGGGTCTGCAGGGCGCGCCGCGTGCCGGGAGCCTTCTTGCCCAGGCCGGTCCACTGCACCCGCGCCAGGCCGAAGGCGGCCAGGACCTCCTCCTCCAGGGCGCGGGCCGGGCTGTCCGGCGGCGGCACCAGGCGGTCCGCGCCGAAGATGGGGCCCGTGATGCGCAGCTCCCCCGCCTCCAGCCGCTGCTGGTCCGTCACAGGATCGGCGCTGGAAAAGAGGCCGCCCGTCTCCGTCTTCTGCAGGATGTCCCCGCCCAGCACCGTGCGCAGCTGGCCCCGCTCCCGGCGCAGGCACCAGAACAGGTTGAAGAGGGCTCCCTGGAGGGCGGAGAGGGCGAAGTCCCCCGGCCGCAGGCGGCGGGGCTGCCCCAGCAGGCGCAGGCCGAGATCCACGTTGCGGCCGTCCGGGCCGAAGCGCTGGCGGCCGAAGAGGTGGCCCATGCCGCCCGCCTCCGCCAGGCGCTCCGCCCGGTCCCGCGCCAACTCCAGCGCCGGGGCGGCCGGGCGGTCCAGCTCGCGCAGGGTGATGCGGAAGCGGTTGCCCTTGAGGTGGCCGCGGCGCAGTTTGTGGCGGTGGGGATGGGGAGCGCCCAATTGCAGGTCCGCATGCTGGAAGTCGCCGTGGCGGGCGGCGCCGGCGGCGGGCAGGCTGATCCACTGGGTGGTGAGGGCATGGCGGTCCTTGAGGCCGGCCACGCCAATCTCGCCGCGGGGCAGGCCCAGCTGCCGCGCCACCTCGTGCAGGGCCGCGTCGGTGGTCCAGCCCCGCTTGGTCAGCGTGAGAAAGAGGTGGCCCTCCCCGCCATCGGGTTCATAGGCAGGCACTTCCTCCACGACGAAATCCTCGGGGACGGCGCGGATCAGGCCGCGCAGCCGTTCGCCCTCCAGCAGGGGCGCCGGATCAAGGATCTCCCATCGACGGGTGCTCCACGTCCACTCCACGTCAGTTCCTTTCGCAGCGGCCGACCGGCCCTGTGGGCGTCCAAGGCCGGGGCGCCGCGTGTCAAGACTCGTTCCAGCGGAAGGCGCGCAGGCCGATGGCGGCCGCCGCGGCGCCGAAGGCGCAGAGGATGGCGCAGACCGGCCACAGCTCGGCCCAGCCGAAGCCGCGCCAGAGCACTCCCTCGAAGGCGAGGATGGCCCACTTGACCGGACTGGCGTTCCCCAGGACGCGCATCCACTCCGGCATCATGAAGAGCGGCACCATGCCGCCCCCCAGCATGGCCAACACCAGCAGGAGGGACCAGCCGATGCCCGAGGCGGAACGCTCCGTGCGACCCAGGACGGAGACCAGCAGCATCAGGCCGGTGAAAGCCGCCGCGGTGGCGGGGATGGCGGCCAGCAGCAGGAGGGGCCGTTCCGCCCGCACGCCCAGGGGCAGGCCGGCCACCAGCATGAGGAGGGCCAGGGCCATCACGGTGGCGGCGCAAGCCAGGGCCTTGCCGCCCAGGATCTGCCGGCGGCGCAGGCGCGAGGCGCGCAGGCGGCGCAGCGTGCCCTCCTTGCGCTCCACCACCAGCGAGACGCCGAAGGTGGCGGCCACGCTGATCAGGCCCCAGAGCAGGCCCTGGGGAAAGGAGATCTCGAAGTAGGAGCGGGGTCCCTCCCGCACCACCGACAGTTCGCGGGCCTTGATCCTCAGCGGGATGAAGTCCGCCAGCCCGGAGCGTGGCGCGGCCAGTGGCGCCGCACCGGCGGCCAGGGACTCGGCGGCGGCCTCATGGACCAGGAAGCGGTCCAGCTCTCCCAGCCAGCGGCGCAGGGGATCGAGGCGCGCGGTGGCGGCGGCGGGCCGGTCCAGGCTGTCCCGCCAGGCGCGCACATCCGGGAGGAAGGAGCGGGGATCCTGGAAGCGCTGCGCCAGGCCGCGGAAAGCCTGTTCCATGAGCAAGCCCTGCAGGAGGCCGGCCTCCGCCCGGCGGACCGGATCATGGAGCAGTTCGACTTCGACGGGCTGCCCGCGAAAGGGGTGGACGAGCCCCTGACCGAAGCCCGGCGGCAGGATGAGGGCGGCGCTGGCCCAACCCCGCCGCACCGCCTGCTCGGCGCCCGCCAGGCTGTCCCGCCGGCAGTCCAGACCAGGTCGCGCCGCCAGCGAATCGAGGAAGGCGGCCGCCGCGGGGCTGCCGTCCAGATCCACCAGGCGCAGGGGAATGCGGCGCGCGCCCTCCTCGCCCGGCGAGAAGATGGCCCCGAAGAAGAGCGCATAGATGAAAGGGAAGGCCATGGTGAAGAAGAGACCGGCGCGATCCCTCAGAAGCAGGCGCAGGTCCTTGATGGCGATGGCGAGCATGCTGCCCATTTCAATCCCTCAGACGGCGGCCGGTCAGGCGCAGGAAAACCTGCTCGAGGTCCGGCGGGCGGACGGTGAAGGCCGCGAGCGGCCCCTCGGCGTGCAAGCGGAGCAGCTCCCCCATGGGATCGGTCGTCTCACGCCGGATCGTCCCGCCGGCGCGCTGCGCCTCTAGGATGGACGGGCCGCCATGGCGCTCCAGCAGCTCGGGAACCGCTCCGCAATCCAGCAGGCGCCCCTGGTCCAGCACGGCCACGTGGTCGCAGAGACGCTGGGCCTCCTCCATGTAATGCGTGGCGTAGAGGACGCCGCGCCCCGCCGCCCGCTGGGCAAGGACCAGGTCATAGAGGGCGAGGCGGGACTGGGGATCGACCCCCGCCGTGGGCTCGTCCAGCAGCAGCAGATCCGGCTGGTGAAGCAGCGCCACGGCCAGATTGAGCCGGCGCTTCATGCCGCCGGAGAAGGTGGAGACGCGGTCCCGCTCGCGGCCGGTCAAGCCCGACTCGGCCAGGACCTGCCGGGCCCGGAGGGCCAGGCCGTTGCCCGCCAAGCCCTGCACGCGGCCGAAAAAGAGCAGGTTCTCCCACGCGCTGAGATCGTCGTAAAGGGCCAGCTCCTGCGGGGCCAGGCCGAAGCGGGCGCGCACGGCCGGATCGCGGGGATCGCCGCCCGCCGTGCGCACGCTCCCGGACCGGGGCTCCAGCAGGCCGGTGGCGAGGGCCATCAGCGTGCTCTTGCCCGCCCCATTGGGTCCCAGCAGGCCGAGGATCTCGCCCGGGCGCAGCTCGAGGCTGAGATCGTCCAGGGCGGATCGATCGCCGTAGGAGAAGGACAGGTGATCAACCTTCAACAGCAAGGCCACGCCCCCGGCTCCTTCCCCTGCGTCACGCCCCTTCGATCCTGCCGCCGGTCGGACTTATCCTCCCCGATCGGACCGGATTCACCACAGCCTTCCTGCACATGCCACCGGCATGCGCTGCGACATCCTGAAAACCGCGCTCGCAGGGCGCAAACCTCTCAGCGGTCCACCCTCGTCTGTCTGCTAGAAGCGCAAGGCATCCATGAACTCGCGGGCGGAGAGCGCCTCGCAGCCGAAGATGGCCTGCTTGACCCGGGCGCGGCCCGCCTCGTCCAGGACCGGGGCGGCCAGGGCGCCGAACTTGGCGTCCAGATCCTCCTCGGTCATGGGTTCCCGCGGATCCCCCTTGGGATACTCGAGATATTCCTCGAGGAGGCGGCCGTCCTTGGTCAGGATGCGCACGCGGCTGGGCTGCTTGGCCGGGAACATCGCCTCGAACTCGAGGGAGGCCTCGCCCTCGATGCGGTCGATCACCTCGCGGATGGCCGGGTCGTGGATCTTCTCGTCGGAGAAGCTGGCCGTGGTCACCTGGCCGTCCACGATGGCGGCGGCGATGCAGTAGGGCAGGCTGTGGTCCGCCGTTTCGCGGCTCTCCGGGCGGTACTTGTGGGGATCGAAGAGGATGTCGCAGGCGCGGGCGATGGTGGTCACCGTCACCTTCTCAAGGTCCTGCCAGCCCAGCCGGCCCTTGCGCATGGCCTTGAGGGTGGCGGAGAGGTGGGTGTGGGTCAGGGCCTCGGTGGGGAAGGCCTTCATGCTGCATTCGAGGATCTTCCACGGCCGCCCGCCCTCCGAGCCCGGCAGGGCGCCCAGCAGGGCGTCCTCGTTCCAGCCGGGACCGAAACAGTGCTGGAAGCCCTCCTTGCCCTCGAAGACGGCTTCGGTGCCCGTGTAGCCTCGCTGGGCCATCAACGCCGCCTGCACACCGGCCTGCACCGCCAGCGGATCCACCGTGTTCTTCATCATGGTCAGCTTGCCCGCCGTGGGGCAGCCGATGGTGTGGCTGTGGCAACCGGCGATGCCGATGGCGTTGACCAGCTGGTCCTCGTCCAGGCCCAGCAGCCAGCCGGCCACCAGCGGGCTGACGAACTGGGTGAGGGTGGCGTGGTGCCAGCCGCGTTCGCGGACACCGGGCACGGCGAAGAGGCAGAGCCGCTGCTCGAACTCGTAGGCGAGAAGAATGGCCACCAGCACCTCCTTCATGGAGCGGTCCGCCATCTCGCCCGCCGCCAGCGCGGCCGGGATGAGGTCGGAGGGGTGGCTGGGGTCCTCCTTCCAATAGATGTCGTTGAAGTCCAGGGCGCGGATCATCAGGCTGTTGACCAGGCTGGCGCTGATGCCGGGCAGCCGGTCCCCGAAGCCGATGAGGGTGGACTCGGGCTTGCCGCCCAGGTCCAGATAGAGTCCGCGCAAGGCGTTGACGTCCCGGGTGCGCACGCTGCCATAGGCGCAGCCGACGGAATCATACAGGTAGCGACAGGCCTCGCGCAGGGCGGCGGCCGGCATATCCTCATGGCGCAGGCCCAGGGCGAAGCGGGCCATCTGGCGGGAAATGCTGGTCATGGTCTCCTCGTGAGCTGGTTTGGTGCGCCGGCCTCCTGCCGTCGACGACCAAGGTAGCATGAGAAGAGCGGTGGGAAGGGAGCGGGGGAGCTGGTGCGCCGCCGTTGGCGCCTCAATTCATACGCATTTTTCCAGGCCCTCCCACCTCCCCCCACCCGCCCTTCGAAGGGCGTCATGGGGAGCGCGGGGCCAAACGGGAAATCGGCGGGGCGGGTTCCCGTTCCGAGCGCATGATTTCGCAGTCCGGCGCAGGCCGTGGCGACCGCGGTTGACATGGATGCCCGGCGCCCGACCTGAGGCAAGCCTCCCGTCCACCCATGCTGTCACGGCTTCGAAGGGTCGTCGCGAACCGTCCAGGACGCGTGAAGCATTGCCCGCTGGACAACAGCTCCCGCGCTCCGGCCTACCGGCGGGAACGACCAGTCACCGCACCAAGGTCACGGAAGTCAGGCCCCGGGCCTGTCCGCGCCTGGCCTCGATCCAGTAGCGGCCGGTGGGCAGGGTGTCCATCTCCCAGCTGAGCACTTGCCTGTGCGCAGGCATCTCCCGTTCCTGGCGCAGACGGCCCAATCCGTCGAAGAGCCGCAGATGGGCGGACCCCATGCCATCCAGGCTCACGCTCAGGGTGGAGTTGAAGGGATTGGGCCAGGCCCGCAGGTCCAGGCGGCCGGGCCGGACGCCTCCGTCCGAGCGCGGCAGCGCCGTTTCCGCCTCCAGCACGAAAAGCAGGCCCTCGTCGATGGTGGCCCGCCACAGGCCCCAGGAGTGGCCCTCGTGGTAGACGCGCGCCAGGTGCGGCACGCCCCGCGCCTCCAGCAGCTCCGCCGTCTGCTCGGCGAGGGGCCGGATGGCGTCCAGGTCGTAGCTGCCCCAATTGAGGTAGAGGCGCAGGCTGTCCGGGGAGAGGGCGGCCAGCCGATTCTGCTGGGCCTGGGGGAGATAGGGACTCATGAGGATGCCGCGCCCGAAGATCAGCGGGAACTCTCCCAGGAGGTAGGCCGAGATGTTGCCCCCGTTGGAGGCGCCCAGGGTGATCCAGCGCGCCGGATCCTCGTGCGTGGCCCAGGCCGCCCGCACGGCGGGGACCACCGTCTCGGCGATGAAGAGGCCAAAAGCGGCCTGCTGGGTGGTCTGGTACTCGGCGGTGCGGTTGACGGGCGGCACGCAGACGAAGATGGGCAGCTCCAGGGTGGGATGCTCGTTGGCCAGCCAGGCCACCACGTTGCGCAGGTAGGCCAGCGACAGGTATTCCAGGCCGTCGTGGACCAGACACACGCCGCGCGCCTGCCCCTCCACGTGGCCTGGCGGCAGCAGGATCTGGATGGTCCGCGTGTTGCCCAGCTGGGGGCTGTGGAAGTTGTTCCAGGTGACCAGCGTGCCCGCCGGCAGCCCCTGGTTGAGGATCTCCGGGGGTTGCACGTAGGCGGGCATGGCCAGTTCGCTGTTGGGTCCGAAGCCGCCGTTGCAGGTGAGGGGGTTGAGCGGATCAAGGATCCATTGGGAGCCATTGCGCACGAACTTGTAGTCCAGCCGCGCATCCTCCTCGCAGAGGAAGCCGCGATACCAGAGGTCCGTCCCGCCGATCAGGCTGAGCGCGAAGTCGGGCTGCCAGCCCGTCATGTCGCCGGCCAGGGCCAGGGTGGAGGCTGTGCCGCGATAGAGGAACCAGGCGCGGTCCGCCTCGCGGATGGGCGTCGCGCTGCCGGGCAGGTTCGCCATCAGGCTGTCCACCAGCGCGGGACGCTGGTCGGCGGGAAGGGCATGGATGTGGTTGATGAAGTCCTGAAAGCCCTGACCCAGGGCGGGAAGGGTGCCGGACAACAGAGCGATTACCAGAATAACCGTGTTTTGAGTGGCTCTCATGCGCGACTCCGTTCATGATGGTCCCGCTTGGGGGAAAGAAGGTGAGAGTTTTCAAGAACAATCACTTGGAAGCCGATGACGTTGGGCATCACCCAGGAGGATACATGAAGCACTCGATCAAATCACGCATCGTCCGCCTGGTCCTGCTTTGCACAGCCCTGCCCATCGTCCTGCTGCTGGTGGCCAGCCTGCTCGTCCAGCAGATTCAGCGCAAACAGGTCGTTGAAGAGACGGACGGCCTGTTGAAGAGCGACCTGGCCCATATCGCCTACGGCGTGCAGCAGCAGGTGGCCACCGCCCACGCCCTGGTGGAGATGCAGGTGGAAGGAAACATGCGGGTGGCCCTGGAGCAAGTGCGCCGCATGGGCGGCGTCAACCAGGTGGCCGGTACACTCACCTGGCAAGCCACCAACCAGCATAGCCAGGAGAGCGCGAGCGTCAGCCTGCCCGCCATCCAACTGGGTTCATGGAACGTGACGCCCATCGACGACGCCACCACGGCGGTTCCCCTGGTCGACACGGTGCGGGATCTGGTGGGCGGCACGGTCACTGTCTTCCAGCGCATGAACGAGACCGGCGACATGCTGCGCGTGGCCACCACCGTGCTCAACAAGGAAGGCCGGCGCGCCATCGGCACCTACATCCCGGCCGTCAACCCGGACGGCGCCGCCAATACGGTGGTGAAGACCGTGCTCAAGGGCGAGACCTACCGGGGCAAGGCCTTTGTCGTGGACTCCTGGTATACGACGAGCTATGTGCCACTGATGGAGGGCGGCGAGGTGGCGGGCATGCTCCACGTGGGCGTCAAGCAGGAGTCCATCGAGTCCCTGCGCAAGAGCATCATGGACATCGTGGTGGGCAAGACCGGCTACGTCTGGGTCATTGGCGGCGAGGGCCAGCACCACGGCCACTACATCATCAGCCAGCAGGGCAAGCGGGACGGCGAGAACATCCTTGAGGCCAAGGACGCGGAGGGCAAGCCCGTCATCCGCACCATCGTCGACGAGGCCAAGGCGGTGCCCGGCCAGATCATCCAGGTGCGCTACCTGTGGCACGACACGATGAGCAAGCGCACGGCCCCCAAAGTGGCGGCCGTGGTCTACTACCAGCCCTGGGACTGGGTGATCGGTGCCAGCGCCTGGGAGGACGACTTCATGGACCCTGTCCACCGTATCGCCAAGGGGGCGCGCCTCACCCTGATCATCACGCTGCTGGTCGCGCTGGGTGCCCTGGTCCTCTCCGGCTGGTTCGCCCTGGCCAGCGCCGGGCGCATGGCCCAGCCCATCGTCCGGCTGTCGGCCATCTTGCGGGAGGCGATGGAGGGCAATCTCAACCAGGAGGAGGCGCTGGCCGACCGCTCCCTGGAACGGATCTCCGAGGTGGGGGAGCTGGCCAGCAGTTTCTCCGGCATGATCGGCAGCATCCGCCGCAGCATGGGCGAGCTGGAGGACCAGCGCGCCTACCTCAACCGCAACGTGGAACACCTGCTGCAGGCGGTCACCCGCTTCGCCCAGGGAGATCTCACCGTCAGTGTGCAAGTGGAGCGCGAGGACGAGTTGGGCCGGCTCATCGCGGGATTCAATTCGGCCCTGGCCACCATCCGGCGCCTGATGGCCGACCTGGCGGGCAGTTCCGGCGAGCTGCAGACCACATCCGGCCAGTTGGACCGCATCGCCGGCGAGCTGAAGCTGGTCTCGGCCCGCACCCGTGACAAGGCCGAGGGCGCCACCCACCATTTGAAGGACATGGACGGCACGATGCAGGCCATGGCGGCGGCCACCGAGGAGATCTCGGCCACGATCCAGGAGATCGCCAACTCCTCCCACCAGGCGACCGTGGTGGCCGGCGAGGCCGTCCAGTCGGCCGACCAGGCCAGCCTTGCCATCCAGACCCTGGACGATTCGAGCCAGAAGATCAGCGCCGTCATCCAGGTGATCGACACCATCGCCAAGCAGACCAATCTGCTGGCCCTCAACGCCACGATCGAAGCGGCCCGCGCCGGCGAGGCGGGCAAGGGCTTCGCCGTGGTGGCGGGGGAGGTGAAGGAACTGGCCTCCGGCACGACGCGCGCCACCGAGGACATCCGTCGCATGATCGACGCCATCCAGCAGGACACCACCCGCACGGTGGACGGCATTGGTCACATCCTGGAGGTGGTGACCCGCATCCGCGACCTGCAGGGCAACATCGCCGGCGCCATCGAGGAGCAGGCCACCACCACCCGCGAGTTCGCCGGCCAAATCAGCCAGGTGGCGGGTTCAACCAGCGAGGTGGCCACCTCCCTGGATGAGGTGCTGGGGGGAACGGACATGGCGCGGCGGGAAGCGGAGCAGACGGCGGCGGCGGCGTCTCGGCTGGCCGACCTCTCCTCCGCCCTGCAGCAACACGTGGCCAAGTTCAGGTACTGAGACGCGAACGTGGTCCGCCACTTGCGCCAAGGCGGCCGGACCGCCTGCCTCAGCTCATGGCGCGAAGGAAAGCCGGATGGCCAGCCGATGGCCGCCGGCTTCCGCGCTCCGGTCGCCCTGCGCCAACAGCAGACGGCCTCCGCCCAGGTTGACCACGCCGGCTTGCCGCGGCGTCCGGGCGCCCGCCGGGGACGGGTCGTAGGCAAGGGGCCGTGTCTCCCCGTCCTGCTCGATCCAGAGGCGCGGTCCGCCCACCACCACGTGGTCCGTCTGTCCGCTGTCCAGGTGCAGCACGGCCAGCGCCACGGCGCGGATGGAGCTCTCCCTCGGCAGCGCGCCGTCGCGCCAGGCCGTCGCCAGCAAGGCCTCCACCTCCTCGCAGAGGCGGGAGGGGTTGCGCCAACGCACGGCCTGCTGCAGGATCCAGCCGCGCAGGGCCAGCAGCAGGCGATGGGCCGCCGCTCCGGAACCGGTGCATTCCAGCGAGGCGAGCAGGGCCAGCCCCTCCCCCAGGCGCCAGAGGTTGACCAGGCCGGGAGGGCCCGCCGCGGGCGGGTTCCAGTCCAGCGCCAGACGCCCTGGAAAGGGGTTCTCCTCCACTTCCAGCAGCCGCCCCAACCGCCCCAGGCCTTCCACCGACCCTTCGAGGGAGGCGGGCCGGGCCGGACCGGTTGGCAGCAGCGGGCTGAGCACGTCCAGCAGGCGCAGATGGAGTTCCACCTCGGGCACCAGGCCTTCCAGGTGGGCGAAGAGGGCGTCATCGAAGAAGCGGGGCGTGTCGGCGGAGAACCAGAGGAAGCCGTGGCGGTCCAGGCTTCGCCAAGGCAGGCGGACATTGGAGCGGATCCCCTCGCGCAGGGCCACCTGGCTTGACAGGGAGATGCCGCGGGAGGCCAGGTGGGCCTCCATGTCGTCGATGCGGTCGCCCCGGCCCCGCTCGACGAGGGAACCCAGGCTGGTGGCGTGCAGGGGCAGCACATGGAACTGGTCCAGGAAGAGGGAGGGGGCGCGGTGCCGGAATGGCACGGGGATGACCAGGCCGTCCTCCCCCAGGTAGGCCAGGCCCACGCGGAAGACGCTGCCGCGGGGCGGATCCGCCGGATGGCGCAGGGCGGCCGCCGCCTCGTTGACGTGGATCAGGAGGGCCTGGGCATAGTCCTCGAGCGTGGCGGCGCGGGCGCCGGCTTGGCTCAAACGACGGCGAGAGGCCGCCAGCCGGTCCGGATCGGGTGGGTGCATGGGCATCCTGTGGCAATGCTTGGGCCGGCGCGGCGCACCGCCCCGGCGCCGGGATCAGTACGTGGGCCGAACGCCGGCCTGGTCCAGCATGTAATGGATGGCGTCGTGGAGGTCCTTGTCCGTGCAATCCATGCACGTGCCCTTGGCGGGCAGCACGCCGAACTCCCCGGTGAAGCCCTCGATGACGTGCTTGTGCAGGGTGGCCATCCCCTTGGCCGCCTGGATGGTCCAGCGCGCCCTGTCCGTGAGCGGGGCCGCGCCCGACACCCCCGTCATGTGGCAGGCGAAGCAGGCCTTGTCGTAGACCCGCTTGCCGTTCTCCAGGTCGACGGGATAGGCCGGACCGGCGGCCGGCGCGGCGTCGGGGGCCACCGTGGCGGCCTGGTCGGCGGGCTTGTCGCCGCCGCATCCGGCGGCCAGCAGAAGACCCAGGGCGAGACCAGGCAGGAGCAGCGTCTTCATGTGCAACCTCGTGTGATGGATGTCGAGGGACCTTGGCCGCAAGTTAGGAAAGCAGGACAGGCCGCTGGGTGCCATCTTGGGCCGGCAAGGAGGAAGGCATGGACGCTCGGAAGATGATTGAAGCGCTGCGACGCCAGGCCACATGGCTGGAGATGGTGCTGGAGGGAGTCGATGAAGGGCAGGCCCGCTGGCGGCCGGCGGAAGGCCACTGGTCCATTCTCGACGTGGCCTGCCACCTGCTGGACGAGGAGCGCGAGGACTTCCGCGCTCGCCTGCGCCAGACCTTGGCGGATCCCGCCGGGGACTGGCCGCCCATCGATCCCCGGGGCTGGGTGGAGGCGCGGGCCTACGCCGGGCGCGACCTGGCGGAAGTGGCGGCCCGCTGGCGCGAGGAGCGCGCCGCCTCGCTGGCCTGGCTGGAGCAGTTGGCGGCGCCCGACTGGGAGCTGGAGCACACCCACCGCGACGGTTTCTCCCTGCGCGCCGGGGACCTCCTGGCGGCCTGGGCGGCCCACGACCTGCTCCACCTGCGGCAGCTGACGCGCCTGCACCTTCTCTGGCTGCGCCGGGAGGCGGCCCCCTTCGTCCCGGACTATGCCGGACCCATCGCTTAGCTGTCGGTCCCGGCCCTTTCGCGGCCTTCATCGCCCCACCCGGCCCGCTCCTTCCGCCGCTTTCCAGCACAAGCTGCCAGGCTGAGCCAAGGGATCACGGCAGTGACGGTCCCGCCCTGGACCAGCATCCCCTCGCAGGCCGCGCCCGACCGGCCTCCTTCACCTCGAATCCAGTTCAGTCACCTTGACCCGTCCTGCCTCATAACTTAGGTTCCCCTTACTATTCAAGCATATGCAAAGTGGAGACCCGGGAATCCACCGCCAGCCAGGCTGCAGCGCAGGAGTGTCCATGCATCAGGATCTTGATTCCAGCAGCGCCGCCACCCAGGGCGCCGCGCCACCCGACCTCCGGCGCGCCGACCATCCGCTCGCCTGCTGCGGCGCTCCGCGGCTGGCCAAGCTGATCGAGCAGATCGGACAGATCAATTCCAGCCTGGAGCCGGAGCGCCTGCTGGCCTCGATCATGCATTCGGCGGCGGCCATCCTGCGCACCGAGGCCAGCTCCCTGCTCCTGCTCGACGAGGCCAGCGGCGAGCTGGTCCTCCACCTGCCCACGGGTCCGGCCAGCGCCGAGATCACCGGCCGCCGCATCCCTGCCGGCCAGGGCATCTGCGGCTGGGTGGCGCGTGAGGGGCGGGGCCTCTTCAGCAACGACCCTGCCCGCGACCCGCGCTTCTTCGGCGAGCTGGCCGGCAGCTTCGTCACGCGGAACCTCACCTGCGTCCCCGTCAAGCGGCCCGACGGCCGCGTGATCGGCGTCCTCCAGGCCCTCAACCGCCGGGGCGAGACGCCCTTCGACCGGGAGGATCTCGCCCTGCTCGAGGCTCTGGCCGACCAGGCGGCCATCGCCCTGGAGCGCGACCGCCTGCACCGGGAGTCCTTGACCCACACCCGCCTGGTGGAGCAGCTGGCCCTGGCCAACGAGATCCAGAAGGGCCTGTGGCCGGTGGCCGGCGCCCTGGACGGCACCATCAGCGTGGCGGGCTTCAGCCGTCCCGCCAGCCAGGTGGGAGGTGACTACTACGATTTCTTCCGCCTGGCCGACGGACGGATCGGCCTGGCCCTGGGCGACGTCTGCGGCAAGGGACCGGCCGCCGCCCTCCTCATGAGCGCCCTGCGCTCCACCCTCCGCTCCCACCTGGAGTACGACCAGAGCCTGGACGAGATCATCGCCCGCGTCAACCTGAGCCTGCTGCGCGACTCGCCGGAAGGATCCTTCGCCACGCTCTTCGCCGGCATTTACGATCCGCGGACCCGCATGCTGGACTTCGTCAACGCCGGACACAACCCGCCCCTCCTCGCCGAGCCCTCCACCGGGGGCCTCGAGCGTCTCGAGATCGGCGGGCCGCTGCTGGGGGCCTTCGATTTCGTCGACTTCCAGACCGGCCGCCGGGAGCTGCACCCGGGCCAGGTGCTGGTCCTCTTCTCCGACGGCGTGACCGAGGCGCTCAACCTGGCCGAGGAGGAGTTCGGCGACCACCGGCTGGAGGCCCTGGTGCTGGCTTGCCGGCCGGCGGACGGCCCCCAGGCCCTGATCGACGATGTGCTGGACGCCGTGGACGCCTTCGTGGGCGCCGCGGCTCCCTTCGACGATCTGACCCTGCTGGTCCTCGAGACGGCCTCCGCCCTTCCCCCGGCATGAGCAAGGGGGCCGCGCGGGCCCCCTTCCAGCATGCTCCGGTGGCAGCGCTTCAATTCATGGCGATCACGCGGTAGATCCGCTGGCCGTCCGCCGGCGCGGGCCCGCTCCAGCCCGGCGCGCCCACCACGCCGGCCCCCGTCCAGGCACCGCCCAGGACGGGGGCGCTCTCCACCCGGTAGGCCGTGGCGCCCGCGACAGGACTCCAGTCCAGCGCCACCTGGCCGGTCTGGACCGCGATGGCCAGATCGGTCACGGGTCCCAGCCCCGCCTCCACCGGCAGCAGGCCAGTGGTGAAGAGCAGGGCCAGGCCCGGGGCAAGGGCCGGGTTGGTGGAGGGCAGGATGCCGCCCGGCGTGTTGACGCCGTTGCCGCGCCCGTAGTAGTACTGGAGGCCCACGGCGCCCGCCGGGTCCTCGATGCCCACCGTCGTGTTGTCCGTCTCCCCCACCTGGGCGTACTGGAAGAGGATGGCGCCGTCGCCCGTGACAGTGGGGTGCTGGGCCGGATCGAAGAGGATCGCCTGGAAGCGCTCGAAGTCCGTGGCCGGCGTGTACTGGCGGATGTCGAAGAACTCGACGATGAAGCGGCCGTCCGCCACGTCGTGCCAGGTGCTGATCTCGCCCGAGGCGGCCTGCTGCGGGGAGAGGTCCTCCCAGAAGGGGGCGAGCACGGCGTTGGGCTGGGCGGCCGTGGGAATGGCCTGGCCGCGGTACTCGGTGCTGGTGGTGGCGCCCAGGGCCAGCCAGCCGTTGCCGCAGACGGAGAGGGTGGTGAAGACCTGGCCGTAGTAGGTGAAGGGGAAGGGCAGGGCGATGGTCTGCGTCTGGTCGTCCGACGTGTAGACCAGGGCCGTGCCCGGGCCGCCCTGCTCGGGGCTGATGGTGGTCCAAGCGTAGACGGCGCGGTTGGCGCCGCGCAGGGTGACGACCTGGTCGCCGGCCAGGGTGAGGACCGTGCGGCTCCAGTCGGCGTCGCCGGGATCGAAGGCGCGATAACCGTGGGCGTCGGCCTC
This sequence comes from bacterium, assembly GCA_030685015.1. NCBI lineage: Bacteria > bacterium. The sequence continues at coordinate 13,000 of JAUXWS010000105.1, read as the reverse complement.
CTGGGGATCATGCAGCTCGCCCGGCGCCGTGCGGCTGATCAGCGCCACCTCCTGGCCCAGGGGCACCTGGAAGGAGAAGCCGCCGGACCCGTCCGTGATCTGGGAGGGCAGCGGGGCGCCCTGGATCTCGATCTCGCCGCCGGCCAGGGGCAGGCCGTCGCCGCCCAGCAGGACGCCGGAGAGGGTGGCCATGGGCGCCGCGGCCAGGGCGGCATTCAGCGTGGCCCCGCCCTCGGCCGGCATGGTGAGGGGCAGCTCGGCCGTCTGGTGGCCGTAGGCGCTGAAACTGAGCAGGTAGTCGCCGGGCTGGAGGGCCAGGATGTAGGCGCCCTGGGCATTGCTGGTGGTGCTGCGGTTGCCCGGACTGGCCACGACGAGGGCGCCGGCGAGGGGATCGCCCGAGGCCTGGCTGCTGACCACCCCTTCGAGCAGGCCGCCGCCGTAGGTGGAGAGTTCCAGCGCGGCGTTGAAAAGGTTGAGGCGGCCGCCGGAGACGGTGATGCCCTGCAAGGAGGGCTTGGGATCCGTCGTGTCGAGGATGATCTGCTTGAGGGTGAGGGCCGCCCCCGCCGGGTCGGCGTTGTACTCGGCCGTGAAGCCAGGGCTGGCCACGCTGTGGAGGAAGCCGATGGCACCCGCCACGTGGGGCGTGGCCATGGAGGTGCCCGTGAGCGTGCTGGTGCCGTTGCCCGTGTAGGTGGAGAGCACGCTGGTGCCCGGCGCCCCCAGGTCGATGGTGGTGGCGCCGTAGCCCGCGCCGTTGTACTTGACATCCGTGTTGGTCGTGTTGGTGACGGTCACCAGCCAGTCGCTGGAGCAGCCGGTGGGCACGTCGCCCTGGACGTCCACGTTGTAATTGGCGTTGGCCGTGGCGGCGGCGGAGAGGATGCCCACCTGGCCCATGGCGTTGTACACGTCGTTCCAGGCGGGGTAGGAGCCGCTGGCGCAGTTGGCCAGGTCCACGCCGAAGCTGGAGTTGGTGGCCACCACGTTGGCGCCGCTCGCTCCACCCGTCTGCAGCCAGCGCGTCTTCTGCACCAGCACGTAGTTGTAGCCTGCCACGGCGATGGAGGTGGTGCCGCTGGAGGCGGCCACGGCCATCAACTTGACGTTCCAGTTGATGCCGGTCACCTGGCTGCCGTCGTTGCCGCGCGCCCCCACCGTGCCCGCCACGTGGGTGCCGTGGCCGTTGGAGGGGATGCTGCCGTCCCCGGCGTAGGCGTCCCAGCCGTTGATGTCGTCCACGTAGCCGTTGCCGTCGTCGTCCACGCCGGGGGTGCCCGCCGCCTCGGCCGCGTTCACCCAGAGGTTGGGCGCCAGGTTGGAGTGGGTCAGCTCCATGCCCCCGTCCACGATGGCCACCACGATGGGGTCGCCGTTGCCGTCCAGGCCGCCCGTGCCCAGGTCCCAGGCCTCCGGCGCGTCGATGTCGGCGTCGGGCGTGCCGCCGCCCTGCCCCGTGTTGTGCAGGTCCCACTGGCTGGACCACATGGGATCGTTGGGGAAGGTCTGGCGCCACTGGAGCTTGTGGTCGGCCTGGGCCCAGCGCAGGGCGCGGTTGCCCTCCAGCTCGGCCAGGGCCTGCTCCACGGAGAGACCCTCCTTCAACTCCACCAGCCAGATGCCCAGGGAGGGGGCGAGGGCGCGGGCCGGCTCGCAGCGGTCGTCGGCCAGCCATTGGCGGGCCTCGGCCTCGTCCTTCACGTCCTCGCCGAAGCGCACGAGGATCTGTCCCTCGACATAGGGTGTGCCGCCTGTGGTCCAGGCCGAGGCGGCGCCGGCGGCGAGCAGGCTGAGCAGGCAAAGGGTGGGCAGGCGCATGAGGGCTCCCTCTCATTGGTTGGTGACGCGGGCGCCGCGCGGCACGGCAAGCCCCCGGCGGGGAGCAGCGGGTGGATGGTCGCGGCGGCGTTGGGCGAGGCGAAGCTAAGGAAGCTCCTCCGTCCGCCCAATGGAAAAATGGAAGAAGGACGGGTTGGCCCGCAGCCGGCACGAAGGCCTGTGGGGTGGAATGGTCATCCGTCATCCACGGGGCCACGTTCACCCGCATCGGCTATGCCACGGGCACGACCTTCACCCACTGGAACCAGGCAATCCAGGATCAAGGGCCCTGCCTCGTCCATTCCAGCACAGGATTGTCCCGTCGGCTGGTGCATGATGGATGTTGTGGCTTGCGACATTCCCCATTGAATCTTAAGGCCGGATTTGCCACCCTCGCGCACCCACGCGTCACAGGCTTCACAATCCAACATCGACATCTGCCCAGGAGTCCAATTGCAGCTGGGATCGGCTACACCACAGGCACAACTTTTACCCATCGCAACCAGGTAGGCCAAGAGCGTGGCTTCTATCGGGTGCTATCGGAAGACAACGGGACGGGGGTGGTCAGGATGGTTGGGGCAAGTGGGCAGAGCGGTGAAGTACTCACTTGGGAAAGTAGTAATAATTCCAAAAGTAAAACATCAGGATGGTGTCCTATGAATGCCAGACAAATGATCTCCCCTGCCTTGGTACTTCTCTTGTCTTCTACATGCCAGGGATTAGTCAATGGCGGTGGTGCGATCAGCTTCGGCTATATCAACAAAAGCACCGTCGAAGGGGATGAAATCGGTGAAAGTGGGCTGTTGATTGGTGATGCCTTTCTTCATGGCAAGTATCTTGGGACGGCTTTGGATGTAACTTTATTGACGAAATACAATTATGAGATATATGGCAGAAATGTCAGTGCTGGATGTAACTTTCTTCAAATGAAATTGCTTCTTGGGAATAGATTTTCAATGACAAGGGGCTACATCTATCCGTACGTTTCTGGCGGTCTTGGTTTCTTCATCTTAACCGGCACAGATAGTCATCCTCATAGCTTTGGTGAAATTGATATTGAAGAAGGTGGTAGGTTAACAACTATTGGTGCAGGTACTTATTGTGTTTTCGGTCAGAATGGAATTTTCGTTGAAGCATCCAGACTGACCGGTGATTATCCTCCTGGCGAAGCGAGTAACATTCTAATACAGGGTGGAATTATTTTTGCGACCGAAGTTCACGGCAAACTTAAGAATAGATAAGGAGTCTAATTGTGAAAGCATACTCGTTTATAGAGATAAATTACGCTTCCGTTTCAGCCATTAGATTAGTAATGATGCTATTTTCTGTTTTAATGGTTTTCGGATGCGAGTCTGAAATGGAAGATAACAATGTCAGAGTGAGTTTTCCAATTATTGACACTTTAGGCTCTGGTAGAATGACTTGGGATGGGGATAACTTGTGGGTTGTTAGCAGTTATATATCATTTTCTCGGTACCTTTGCTGTCTTGATGAAGAAGGTGAAGTTATTGACTTCTTTCCCGCGCCTGGTGGGCGTTGTGGAGCAATCGAATGGGATGGTGAATATTTTTGGGTTCATGATGGCCCTATAACATACACAATCACGACCCCAATTATAAACGTTTACAAAGTTGATAGAGAGGGTAATGTATTGTTAAGTTGGCAATCGCCAGTACCTCATCCACAAGACATTGTTTTTGATGGACAAGATTTATGGCTTTTCAATGGTGTTTGGAGCCAAGTATCGATAAATGGTCAATTAATATACTCAATGAATAATTCTACATTTAATAGTGGAGCTTGTTGGGATGGAAACTATATATGTTGTGTTATGCATCCAAGTAGATTGAATCCAAATGAAGATAGGTGGTCTACTATTTATAAATTGAACTACTATGGATCTACAGCTGACTCTATCAAAGTTACCGGGTATCAGTTTTGGGGACTAGCGTTTGATGGATCAGATTTCATGACTATTGGAATTCGAAGAGGCGAATCAAACGGACATATGCTCTACATTGATTTCTAACATCACAGTCTGGATGTCCAATGGTTGATTGCTAATCCTTCCATATTGGGCGGTCCTGCAGATGCGGAAACCAACATTGCTGGTACGAGTGTTCGGGTTTCCCGCATTATTATTAGCACATTTCAATGCAACATCACTATTATCCCAATGACCACCGCGGAACACCTAAAGACTGCCAGTAGAAGGGCCTAAAGGATCGATTTTTTGATCAGCTCTGTAGTCATCATACCAATCATTGCACCACTCTAATAGAGTACCAGACATATCCTGTAATCCTAAACAAGATGTACCAACAGGATTACTTCCAACTGGACTTGTCCACCAAACACAAAATTCTTCATTATAAAAGTTTGCTCTTTGGCAATCAGGCGATTTATTGCCCCAATTGTAAGAACGATTATCATTATATCTTACACCAAACTCCCACTCGGCCTCTGTTGGTAAACGATAACCTATTGCTCCATATTGACTATTAGAAGGAGTGATGAGTTCCCAGTTCTCATTGTAATACGAAGGGAGCCCATCCATTAAACTACGCCAGTCGCAATAACATACGGCACCGTACTAACTAACCTCCTTTACAGGTAACTCCTCTAGCTCATATCCGTTTGGATATGCCCAACCAGGTCCAATGCTACCGGACACTCAACAGAGAAATGAGCGATGCTATCATTTAAATGCAATCGCCCATGCGATCAGGAACGTGGATTCCGCCGGGTTCTTTCAGAAGACAATGGAACGGGTGTGGTTAGGATCGTTGGACCAGCGTTTTCGAGATTTCTCGCCACACGATCTAATCGTAGAAAAACGCGCCCGGCCGCAACCTCGCCGGGAGCGATGGCGGGGCCAAAGCTCATGGCCCAGCCCGGCATTTGCAGCCAGGACAGGGCCAGGGCTGCCATCATGCCCTCGTCATGCCGCGTTCCATGGTCACGATTTGGTGGCCTTGGATCCCTTCGGGCGATCTTCTGCTGGATCTGGCTCCTCCTCAAGGAGCGGCAGAGGTTGAGGCTGGGCCCGGTAGCGAGCCGGTCGCACGGAGCGCAGCAGGATGCCATCCTTGACCAGCTTGCCGATCCATGCCTTCGCCTGCTTGGGCGTCACGCCCCACAGCTCCGCGATCTCCCTCTCGAGCAAGGGTTCGGACAGGCGGGAGGCCAGTGACCGCACCAAGAGGTAGAGTTCACAAGCCATGGTGGATGCTGGCGCCACGCTCGCCTTGCACACTGGCTGGGCGACTGGACTGGATGCGGGGGCCATGGCGGAACTCGCTAGTTCCTGCACGTCTGGGGCAGCACCCGCCGGTGATTCGCGCACACGTGTCGGGTCGGGCTTGGCCGCGAGGACACCCGGGTCATCCAGGGCCAGCTGATAGGGATTCGACAAGGCGCCGGTGCTTTCCATGCTTTTGATCAACTGGTGCAGTTCAGCGGGGCCGCGGGGCTCCGGCCACCGACTAGCTCCCTTGCGCACCAATGCCGACAGGCCTTTGCTCTGATCGTGGTCGTCCCGCACGAGCACGGGCACGAAGCGCAGTTTCTCGAGTTGCTCAACAGCTCCCGCCCAGGTCCCCCCCCGGTTGTGGTCCGAATCCTCCACCAAGGCCAGGTCCGCCAAGGCATAGATCAGCTTGTTGCGCTGCATGGCATGCCCAACCTGGAAGCGGGCGGAAGGATCGTAGGGCGAGGTCAGCACCAGGCGGCGATGGATCAGGGCCTCCCGCGAGCTACGTTCGAGGGCGGCGCGTTCCAGGCTGTCGGCCAAGATCCCGGCCGCCCTTCCCCCCTCCTCCAACGAGGCGGCCATGGCGGCTTGATCGATGCCCCGCGCCCCGCCCGAGATGATCATCACATCCGCGGCCGCCGCCAGTCGACCCGCCGCCCGGGCGTGTTCCAGCGCCGCCGGGGATGCATCCCGGGAACCGACCACGGCCAGCCCGCCCTGATCCAGCAGACCTTTGTCGCCCACACCGTACAACACGATGGGCGCCTCCTCGCGCAGCCGTTTCTTGTAGCGGTCGGGGTAGGCGGCGTCGGCACGGCTGATCACCCAGATGGCCCGCGCACTCCAGTGTTCGATGGCTTGGCTCAGTTGAAAGCCGCGATTCAACAAGCGTGAAATCCGTGAGGGATCCAGCGGGACCGGCAGCCGCTGCATCAGGCTCAGGCCCGCCGGACCCATCAAGTCGGCCGGCTCAGCCTCGTTGTCGCGCAGCATCCTCGCCAGCACTCTGTACTCGCTGGGTTTCAGCAGGTCCCCCTCGGCGACACCCCGACCTGTGATCAGGGGCGCGGTGAGCATCAACATGGCCTGGGTGTTCGGGCTGATTTGGGAGAACATGGTGTCTATCCTGTTGTGGCCAGAGCCAAGGGAAACACGGCGCCACCGCCGTGCTCGCGAAGAAGATAGGCCCCCAGGGTCAGTGTCCAGCGCGAGTCCACCATGTCGTCCACCAGCAAGACGGCCCCAGGCAGGACGGCCAGTGCATTCACGCTGAGAGATCCGTCGACATTGCGGGCCTGCTGGATGGAATTGGCCATGGTCTTCTGCTCCGGACGATGCCCTGTCTTGCGCAAGGATTCCTGGAAAGGCAGGCCCAGCTCCGCTGCCAGGCGCCGGGCAAAATCCGGCACCAAGCGGGGGTGACGCAAGGATGGTACAGCCGTGACCCACTCGATGGGTGGTTGTGGCCGCCATGCCCGGATCATCCTGGCACAAGCCTGCACGAGGTCATCCGAGAAGTGTCCATCCTGGTACTTCCCCTGCCGAACCAGACTTCCCCAGCCCGCATCACCCCAGGCACAAAGAGCCCGTCCTTCCTCCATCTGGAATTTGGGAGAGATCCTCCCCTTCTGGTCGAGTGATGGCATCCCGCCCGTTGGCCAAAGCCTGCGTGGTTCAATGACGAGCTTCGTGCGCCTGAGGAACTCGATGGCCGCCTGGACCAGGGCCGGCTTGGTTCCGGCGGGCAAAGGGTCAAGGCGGGGCGGCTGAATGCCCCTGGCGTCGCCATCCAGCGCATGGATCAAGAACTCCATGTGGCCCTGTCGCAAGGCCGCATACTCTTCCATTTGCGCCTGCTCGGCCCGCCGCAGGATGGTCAATCGCTCGGCGCGCTCCCAGAACTGGGGGCTTAGCTGCGCCGCGGTCAATTGCCAGCGGCTTCCATCCTTGACGATGGGCGCCGGCGACTCCAGCGAGAGGAGGAACAAGGCCTTCTCCACACGGCCCTTGCTGAGATTGATCCGGGCGAGGATCTCAGGGATGGAGAGGCCTTGGGCTTCCTGATCAAGGGTGGAGAGGACCTGCCGCACTTCCTCCCGCGTGGGGAAAGCGGAGTTGATGAAGTAGTCCGTGATGTCCGCGTCTTCCGCGCCGCTGAACAGCACGCCATAAGCGGCTTCCAGGGCGCGTCCGGCGCGTCCCACCTGCTGGTAATAGGCCACGGCGGAACCAGGTGTCTGGTAGTGGATCACAAAGGCCAGGTCCGGCTTGTCAAAGCCCATGCCGAGGGCCGTGGTGGCCACCATCACCTTGATGCGGTTTTCGAGCAGGGCATCCTCCAAGCTCTCGCGATCCGCGGAATCGCTGGTGTAGGCCTGGGCGAGCATGCCGCGCGAAGCCAACCACTCCGCCACCTGCCTGGCATCCCGAACGGTGAGGGTGTAAACGATGCCGCTGCCGGGCAAGGCGGGGATCCGCTCCGCCAACCAGGCCATGCGCTCGGCCTGGCTGGGCATGGTGATTGTCTGCAGAAGCAAGGATGGCCGGTTCAGATCGCCACGCATGACCTCCAGACGTGGACCCAGGATCGAGCGCAGATCCTCCATCACCCGGTCATTGGCCGTGGCCGTTGTGGCCAGCAAGCGCAAAGTGGGGGGCAAGGTTCGCACGATGCGTTCGATGAGCCGGTAATGGGGTCGGAAATCATGACCCCAATCTGATATGCAATGCGCCTCGTCAATGACCAGGAGACCAACCTGAGCGGCAATGGGGGCCAGCACCTTGCCCGTGAAATGCTCGTTGGCCAAGCGTTCCGGCGAAATCAACAGCAAGTCGATCTCATGGCGCGCCAGGCGACTCTCGATCTCCGGCCAGTCCTGCTGGTTGTCGGAATGAATGGTGGCCGCACGTACCCCCATTCTCTCCGCGGCACGGATCTGGTTGCGCATCAGTGCCAACAAGGGTGAAATCAAGATGGCCGGCCCGCTGCCTTGCTCGCGCAGGAGGCGCGCCGCGATGAAATAGACGAAGCTCTTGCCCCAGCCTGTCTTCTGCACCACCAACAGGCGACCCCGGCCCTCCACCACATGACGGATGGCGTCTTCCTGGCCTTCTCGAAAGGATGCCGCGGGAATGCCGGAGCCGATGCGCAGCAGTTCCAAGGCCCTGGCCGGGGAATAGTTCATGGGCGAGCTCATGGCCGTGAATGTCGCTAAACGATGGCCCCACTGGTAGCCTTCGGCGGTCATGGTGGGTAGGAAGGCATGCCCGCGGAGGATCTCCCGCTTGGCCCAAAAGAATGGCTCGGGCGGGCAGGACCCAGTGGAAGGTTCCGCTAACGCGGAACCCCTCGGAGGACCCTCATCGCGGCAAACCGCGCTGATGGTCGAGCGGGTCGGCGTGTTCGCGGACAATGTTCGCGACACGGGCCTTGGTCGTCGGCGCGAACACGCGAATCCCTATGGCAAGGCGTGCCAAGCGCACGCCCCATGTATTCCTCTCCGTTCATGCAAAAGGCCCTGGCGGGCCATCTTGGCCTTCGGCGGTCGCGTTGGGTGGGATAGCACGCCCGGGTCAGATGTCCCGCTTCGCCCATGAGAATGGCTCGGGCGTGCAGGACCCGGCGGAAGGTTCCGCCAAGCGCGGAACCCCTCGGAGGACCATCATCGCGGCAAGCCGCGCTGATGATCAAGCGGGTCGACGGAGTCGCGCATCAGGTCCACAGAGCAGCGATGTGACTCGTCGCGACTCCGTGAATCCCTAAGGAAGGTCCCGCTAAGCGCGGGACCCACATATGCCTCTCCGTTGAAGAAAAAGGCCCTGGCGGGCCTTTTTCTTCAACGGAGAGGGAGGGACTCGCCAGACGCATTTCTTGCCTATCCGTTGATGGTCATCATTTCTTGTTGATTATCATAACTTTACGTGCCGAGTTTCGCAATGTCCGACCGCCAGAAACAGCTGAAAAATGGTGGATCTCGTCAGCTTTTTGGGCACATTTTGGGCACACGGTCAGCGTTTCCTTATGCCCGCGAGGTATGCATCCAGGTCCACCTTCAGAAATTTCTTGGATGCCGTGCGACGGATCAGCCCTTCCGCCACTTTCTGACGAAGGGTGCTATCCCCGATCCGCAGATATGCGGATGCCTCGCGGGTCTTCAACACATCCGGCCACCGGGTGACAGCCAGGTCTTCGTCCTCCGGCTTGTGTAGGAGCTTCCTGGTCAGGTATTCCTGCAAGGGCAGGTCGCCGATGTTGCGTCGGATTTTGCTGTGCGTGCCATCCTTGTCGGGCACAACGAGGGCCTTAACCGCCAAGATGCCGGGGTTTCCCGCCACCACCCACAACACAAGACACTTCGTGCCCGCCAGCAGGATGACTTCATCACTCTCCCGCACCACCAGGTCCTGCACCGTGTGGCCTTGGCGGATGGTGACGCTGACAACCGATGCCTTGTCCACGGGCTCCACAACGTGTAGCACGCCGTTTGCAGACACCACGCTCAACACGTAGTCCACATCGACGGCTTGGGCACTGGGATGATGGCCGAGATCCTTTGGGTAGATCTGGTCGATGGCACCCAACATAACGCCAACATCATAAGGCGGATCAAAGCGAAGTTCTGCCCGGTAGCAATCCTCCCCGCGGTCGAGGTAATGGATGTGGTGGCGGATCTGCACGTCTCTGGCCTACCTGAAGTAGTTGATCTATCAAAGATAGTATCCCAATGTCACTCTCCTGACTTCTTCCTTGCATATTCCGTCTTCATTTGCCTTCGTTTCGGCATCCTCCCCCGCGTCAATGGCCGGAGTTCTTATGAAGATCGCTTGGTTGTTTATCGTGCCTGTGGTGACTTTCGCCCAGATTGGATTGAAGCACACTGGGCAGATGGCCAACATCTCACTATACAATGGTCTAACCTCTTGGCTTGATATCGATGTGGACGGCGATGGCGTATTGGAGGTAAATACTGGATATTCGGCAGGACCACAAGGTGGGATAGGATTACTAAATGTCATTACCGGTCAGATGTATGTAATACCTGCAAGCATGAGTGATATGTATGCACTTCCGTCGAATGTTTGTCTTTGTAAGTGCCGAAATCAATGGGTTGGTGAATTCGTAAACGGGTCTAATGATGGCATCTATGTTTATGATATAAATACTCGTGAAATCATTTTCCAAGGGCTGACAGCCGGTGGAGTTCAGAGAGTTGTGTGCAGAGATTACGACGCTGATGGATTGGATGACATCTTTGTATTCTCTCCAAGAACAGGTTACGGAGATGACCCGACTTGTTACACATATCAAGTCTATGGTGTTGGTTCTTCCTTCCTCGCTTCCCCCGGGCAAACCCTCGACATCACGACCATTGGGCCAGATGTCCTGCTGACTTGGCAGTCCGTCCCGAATGCAGATGGCTATCGAGTGCTGTGGTCCGCGGATCCGGACGCACCCTGCTTCACACAAGTCGGCTATGCAACAAGCTCGACCTTCCAACACATAGGCTTTGGCGATGTACCAAAAGGCTTCTACAAGGTCATCGCTGTGACAGCTGGTGGACGTTCTGGGCCTGTGGCTGGGGAAGGAAGGCGTTAACGGGGCATCCTATGAAATCCATCATCGGTTCCTTTGCAGTCTTGGCCATCCTGCATCAGGGATGGGCACAGGAGATTGTTCTGAAGGCAACATTTCATCCACAAATGTCTTTAACTTCAATGCTAACGGCAGTTCGACAAGTGGTTCCGACTGATGTAAATTGTGACGGTATTGACGAGATACCTATCCTTCCGTGCGGATTTTTTGATACTATAACAACAGCTCCTTACTTTCTGCCTTTTTGCAATAATAACCATAGCTTTGCTTATAACAACATATTTGTAGCAAAAATGAGAAATCCTGGAATTGCGGAATATATCGCTATTGATAATACTTATCAACCATTAAAATGGAAATTCATTGACATATACTCCGGTGACCTTTTGACCGAGCAAATTGTTCTTGGTGATCAAATTATGATATACGACTTTGACAATGATGGGCTTGATGATGTCCTGATCCCCTTGGATATGACTACCTTTCAGGTATTCGGAGTAGCCACCGGCAATCCGCCCATCTCGCCTCCCCAGGAACTCTACATCCAAACGGTAGGCCAGGATTACGTCATCAGCTGGTCTGCGGTGCCTACGGCAACGGCATATCGTGTTGAGTGGTCATCTGCCATCGACGGCGTATCCTTTACCAGGATAGGATACACCACGGAGACCTCGTTCACCCACAGGAACCAGGCCGACCAGTCACAGGGATACTACCGGGTGCTGTCGGAAGATAACGGCACAGGGGTGGTCAGGATGGTTGGGAGCACAAAATGAATGTGAAAATGTTGACCTTGGCCACCTTGTTGGCTGGGAGCGGTTTGGTCTGGGCACAAGACATTGTGCTGAAGGCAAGTTTTATAAGCTTTGGCACGCCTGGTGGTTTAAGTTGTTCAGCCAAGGTTATGGAACCAATTGACGTAAATAATGATGGATGCAAAGAATTGCCTACTGGAAATGGTTATTATGATGCTGTTTCTCTTCATAGATATACCATTCCTTATGAAATAAGATATGTTTATCCACAGGGAAGTGGATCATCATACCATATTGTTTACGGTTTGCAAATGAGAAATCCGGGATCGGGAGAATACTTCTATAGAATACCAAACACGCAAACTTGTCAGATTATCGACATCGAAAGTGGAGCACTATTGGCCTCACTTCTTGTTCACGGCGGTCCAATTGTGTTAGACTATGATAGCGATGGTTTTGACGATGTCATAGTTCAAGTTGATGCCAGCAACCAAAACTTTGCTGTCTACGGCATCGCCACCGGCAATCCACCTATCAGTCCGCCACAGGAACTTGACATCCAGCAGGTTGGCCAAGACTACGTGATCAGCTGGACCCCAGTGCCTACAGCGACTGCGTATCGGATTGAATGGTCCTCTGCCTTGGATGGTGGGGTCCGCTTCACCAGGATCGGCTACACTCCCAGCACAACCTTCACCCACCGCAACCAGGTAGACCAGGAGCGTGGGTTTTACCGGGTGCTGTCGGAAGACAATGGGACAGGGGTGGTGATGATGGTTGGGCAAGGTAGGTGAAGTGGTTGGAGTTGGTGGGGTGGTGAGGATTTTGAAGGGAGGGGGAGGAGGTAGAAAAAGGGGATCAAGATGACCCCCTGATATCTCGTCTGCTCTTATAATTTTCTATCTTATCGTCTTACATATTCTAAATCCGTGTGTCGCATCAGCAAAAGAAATTGGCGAACCTATAACTCTAAAAGAACATGAATACATATAATTCCCTTGCGTGTTTAGCCAACTCCCACCTTTGTAGATTTTGCTTGTGCCAAATTCTGGACCGATTGGATCTATAACTGAATCGGTGGTGTAATCATATGACCAGTCATTACAATATTCCCAAACATTTCCTGCCATATCCATAATGCCAAGCAAGCCGGATCCATCTGGAAACGAACCAACTGGAGTTGTTCCGCCATACCATTGATGAGCATTGACGATTTCAGGAAGCGGCCCAAAATCCCCCCACGGATAAATTCTATGATCATTATATTGATCAGCATATTCCCACTCGGCAGATGTTGGAAGACGATATCCATTACTTAAATAAGGATTATGGAATTCATTGTTGTCTAAATTGCCATTATAAAATGGTTCAAGGCCAGTTATGGCTGACAGCCAATCGCAGTATTCTATCGCACCATAAAATGTAACTCCAGTAACTGGATGATTGTCGCTCGCCTGTCCATGATAAACGCCGTAATAAACTTCGTTGAGTAAGAATTCATTGCCGACAAATCCTATCATATATTCTTGATTAATATGCAAAATCACATTACCGTTCATTACAACATCATTTTCAACT
>JAUXWS010000104.1 GCA_030685015.1 bacterium | reverse complement strand
CGTTGCAGGTTCTTCAGCACGGCCAGCACAATCAAGCTGATGGTGGTGATGCGCTGCTGGCCATCGATGACTTCAAAAACCTTGTCGTCGGAGGATTGAAGGACGAGATAGCCCATGTAGTGGGCGGGATCTCCGCCGGGCTTCAGGGTTCCCAGCAAGTCCGCCCACAGGTCCTCCCACTCATCCTCCGTCCAGCTGTAGTCGCGTTGGAAGCGTGGGATGCGGTACGCAAGGCCGTTTCCGATGAGCTTGCGGAAGGTGTTGTTCTCGGTCTTGAAGTTGGTGGCCGCCATGGTTCCTCCCTAGCACACGGTCCAGCGGCAGGATACGAATTGCCCGACCGATGTCTGCTGTGCCAACGCCTGCTCGATGGTTGTGATCAGCTCCTCCCGTTGCTGGTCGATGCCATCTTGCGCCTCGAAAAGTTCGCGGCGCCTGCCATTGCGCTGCCTCTCCAGCTCCCGCAGGCGCTTCTGGTGCGCCAGTTTGTCTTCCAGGGATTGCGCCAAAGCCCCGGCGCGGCGCAGCTCGCGGATCTGCTTGTCCAGTTCCTTCAGCTCGTGTTCCAGGGACAGCTTCAGGTCCTCGCTCCAGCGGTCCAGCTTCAACACCTCTTCATCGAAGAGGCGCGCGTTGCGGGTCTGGATTTCCACCAGCCGGGTGTCCACGGCCGCTTGGCGCAGGGGTGCCAGGTCCACGGGTTTCTGTTCGGTTCCCAGCGTGGCGGACAGCGAGAGCAGTTTCCAGCAGGTGTCCTCGTCCAGCACCGCCTGGTGATCCGTGCGTGCGGCGAAGATCAGGAATTCATCTTCCTCCACGGCGGACACGGTCAGGCGGGAAATCTCCAGCCAGCCCGATTGACCCACCAGCGGCTCCAGCACGCTGATCTTGGCGCCGTGGCCGCTGTAGTCGAAGGTCAGCTCCACACAGGGCAGCTCGCGCTCCAGGGCTTGTTGGATCAGGCGGCTGGCCAGCGGGTGCTCGGAGCGATAGAAGTGCTCGCCTTGGGCCTCGGCGTCCTTCCAGTCCAGATTGTAGGTCTGGGGTGCGCCATCCGGGGATGGCAGCCGGAAGCGCGGGCGCTGGGGATCGAACCAGGCCTGCTCGCCCAGTTCCACGCGGGTCAGGTCCAGCAGCCAGCGTTCGCGCTGGTTCAGGCAGGCGGCGGTGAGGTCGCGGCTGATGCGCAGGCGGGCCTGCACGTCCTCGTCGAAATGCTCCAACAGGGTCTGGCGGGTGGCGGCCAGGCGCGCCTGGATCTTGGCGTCCAGCTCCGCCTGCAGGGCGTCGAAGGCGGCCTGGATCTCGGCATTGGTGCGGCAGCTCTGGTAGACCTCGGCGATGCGGCGTTCGATGTCCACGCCGGATTCCAGCGCTCCCAACACTTCGTCGGATGCGCCGAACACGCCGTCGAAGAGGCGGAACTTCTCGCTGAGCAATTCAAAGACGCGGCGGTCCGCCTCGTTGCGCCGGTTGAGGAAGTTCACCACCACCACGTCGTGCCGCTGGCCATAGCGGTGGCAGCGGCCAATGCGCTGTTCGATGCGCTGGGGATTCCAGGGCAGATCGAAGTTCACCACCAGCGAGCAGAACTGCAGGTTGACGCCCTCGGCGGTGGCTTCCGTCGCCACCAGGATCGTGGCCTCGTCGCGGAAGTGCTCGACGATGGCGGCCTTCATGTCGATGTCGCGGGAGCCGGAGACGCGGTCACTGCTCCGGTTGTGCTCCAGCCATTGCGCATAGATCGCGGCGTGGTGCGGCTGGTCGTTGGTGCCGTTGATGGTGGCCACCTGGCCCGCGTAGCCGTTGGTGGTCAGCAGGTCGAACAGGTAGCGCTGGGTCTCGCGGGATTCGGTGAAGATGACGGCCTTGCGTGCCGCGCCCAATTCCTCGGCCCTGGCGAAGGCGATGGCCAGCGCGGGCAGCAGGGTGTCGCCCTTGGCGTTGTGGGCAATGGCCGCCGCCTGGTCGGCGTAGCGCCGCAGTTCCGCCAGTTCCTCGCCCAACTGGACGGGATCCAGCTGGACAGGGCTCGCGGGTGTGTCGTCCGCCGGTTCCGCCTCCGCGCCGATTTCCTCCGCCCAGTCGTCCAGCCCTTCCAAGTCATCCTCGCCCAGCAAGTCCATCTGCTGCTGGACGTGCTCCAGACGGTCGGCCAGACGCCGCAGCGTGCGGGCGATGGCGAAGGTGGAGGAGGACAGCAGTTTGCGCAGCACCATGGTGATCAACTGGCGCTGGCTGGCCGGCAGGGCGTAGAGGATCTCGCGGTGCAGGTAGTCGGTGATGGCGTCGTAGAGCGCCTGCTCGGCGCCGGAGGGCAGGAACTCCTGGGTGATGGGCACGCGGTTGGTGAAGGGAATGTACTCTGTCACCTGCTTGCGCAGGGTCCGGGTGCAGACAGGCGCCAGCCGCTGTTTCAGCAGCACGTTGCGGGACAGCTCGTCCGGATTGGTCACGAACTGGTCGCGGAAGGAGGCCACATCGCCAAAGACATGCGGGTCGATGACACTGACCAGGCTGAACAGCTCCAGCAGGGAATTCTGCAGCGGCGTGGCGGTCAGCAGCAGCTTGGGTGCGCGGCCAAGGGCATCATCGATGCGGTGGGCCATGCTCTTGGTGGCCGCCGGAATGTTCTGCAGGCGCGAGCGGGAACGGTGCACGTTGCGCAGCCGGTGCGCTTCGTCCAGCACCACCAGATCCCAGGGAATGCGTGACACGTCGGCGGCCCGCAGGGAGGCGAAGTGATACGAGCAGATCACCACCCGGTCCTTGCGGTCGAAGGGATTGGCGCTGCCCCCTGGTTGGGTATTTCCCGCAACGCGGGCGTCCAGCACGTCGGCAGGCAGAAAGAACTTCTCCAGCAATTCCTGCTGCCACTGCTTGCGCAGCATGGCGGGCACGATGACCAGGATGCGGCGCCTACGCTCGGCCCACCTCTGCGAGAGGACGATGCCCGCTTCCACCGTCTTGCCCAGCCCCACCTCGTCGGCCAGGATGGCACCGTTGGTGAAGGGGGAACGCAAGGCGAACAGCGCGGCGTCGATCTGGTGGGGGTTCAGGTCCACCCGCGCGTTTTCGATGGAACGCGACAGCGCGGCAATGTCTCCGCCGGATCCCCGCAGGGTCAGCGCGTGTGCCCATAGTTTGCTGTGGTAGACTGTTGACATAGCGCGAGTGACAACCGCCGAGTCGATTCAGGCGTCGTCCGGCCATCCCCTTGGCGGCACGACGCGCCAAGCTGCATGGCTGAACCGCACCGCCAATCTATACAAACATACTCAGTTGTGGTGGAGGCGGTTGTCCTGGCTGCAATAAAGGGCCACGGATTCCTGACCATCGAGCAGGCTGGACATGTCTCGTCAAGTCACAGCTTTCCACCCCGCCACCCGCCACAAGACCAGGCTGGCCACGCTGCGCCAGGGGATCCAGGCCTCGGCGCGCCGGGCGCACTCGGCGGGTGAGGGGTCGTCCAGATCGTACAGACGGGCCACGCCCTTGCGCAGGCCGAGGTCGCCGGGGGAGAAGACGTCCGGGCGGCGCAGGCCGAAGATGAGGAACATCTCCGCCGTCCAGCGGCCGATGCCCTTCACCGCGGTGAGGGCGGCGACGATCTCCTCGTCGGGGCGGCGGGCGAAGGGGAAGCGCTCGAGCGGACCGCCGCTGAAGGCGTGGGCCAGGGCATCCAGGTAGCCCAGCTTCTGCGGGGAGACGCCGGCGGCGCGCAGGGCGGCGCGGCCCTCCTCCGTGTCGCAGAGGCGGCGCAGGTCGGCGGCGGCGGGACGGCGCGGATCGTGGCAGAGGGCGAAGGTGCGTCGGCAGATGGTCTCGGCGGCGGCGCCGCTCACCTGCTGGCTGAGGATGGCATCGGCCAGGGTTTGGAAGGGCGGACGGCGTGGGGGCAGGCGCGGCTCATCCACCCGCTTCAACCACGGCCGGAAGGCGGCGTCGCGGCGGGGCAGCTCGCGCAGGGCGGTGGCCAGGGATTCCTGAGTGAGGGTGGGCATGGACGCTCCGGGTTGTGGCCGGCAAGATCCCAACCTGCGGGCGGATCTGCCTCCGGTCCGCTGTCTGCCCATCTGGACACCGGACGGAGGCGCATGATCCATCGCGCACCTTCATTCGAAATGGGAGATCCTGCGTGCTGGAGTCATTACTCGCGAAGGACGCGAAGGAGAGCGGATGGCCACGGGCAAGAGCCGCGAAGGGTGAGGATATGAAGGTGCGATGGACGTGAGGATAAGCGGGCCTCCAAAGGCCAGAGCCGCGACATGCGAAGGCAGGGATAGTGGGGAAGTCATGCCGGCGATCGAATCCAGCGACAGGCCAGCGCCATTGCTCTGTCCATCATTGGCTTCAGCCGCGGCGCTTGCCTTCGCGTTCTTCCCTAGCAGCCTGTCGGACTTAGAGCTTATCCGTAAATAGGTTGACATTTCGATTCCGTTGAGCCAGCTTCCTCCATCACAACTGGAGGAGTCAGCCATGTCGCGATTGGCGAGCTGGGAATTGTCGGATGCCTTCTGGAGCCGAGTGGAGCCC
>JAUXWS010000103.1 GCA_030685015.1 bacterium | reverse complement strand
CCGGCCCGCCGCGCGGTGGGGCGCCCGGGTCCGGGCCAGGCCGCTGCCCGGCCGCAGCATGCTCAAGCCTTTCCTGCGCATGTTTTTCATGGCCTGTCCGTCATGGTCCGGGTCCCTCCCCTCTCCCAGCCCGCCCCCATCACCGGCCGCCGCGGATGGCGCGGTCCAGCGTCTCCACCACATGGCGCACCTGGCGGGTGGCGAAGCGGTAGCTGAGCTGGGCGCGGGCCAGCTCGGTCATTTCGCGGTCGATGTCCACGCCGTTGTGCCCGTTGAAGTAGTCCGCCTCCTGCTCCACCACCAGCTCGGCCTCCACCGCCTGGGCGGCCGAGGGATGGGGCAGGTGGTCGGGATGGGTGCGGGCCAGCCCCTCGCCCTTCTTCTCCAGGGCCTGGGCCAGTTGCTCCTCGAAGTGCACGCTGCGCCGCTGGTAGCCGTCGGTCTCGATGTTGGCCAGGTTGTTGGCGATGGCCTTCTGCCGCAGGGCATAGGCGTCCAGGCCCGAATGCATGATGGGCAGCAGGGTGCGCGCGAAGAGCAGGTTGTCGGAAATGGAAGCCATGGTCCTCCCGATGATGGCACTGGGGCCTTCGGCAAGTTCCGTGCCACGCCGCCGACGGGAAGCCAAGTGCTTGATCCAGCTTGTAAAGTCCAAGTCCGGGAGTGGCGAAGTCCAACGTGGGCGGGGGAAGTGGGAACTTTCTGCCGACCTGATCCGGGGGTTCAGACCAGACGGGGCAGGCGGACGCGGAAGGTGCTGCCCCGCTCCAGTTCGCTCTCCACCAGGATCTCCCCCCCGGCCGCCTCCACCATGGACTTGGTGATGGCCAGGCCCAGGCCCGTGCCCTGGGTGGTGTGGCGCCTGCTCTGGGGCGTGCGGTAGAACTCGGAGAAGAGGCGGGGCAGCTGGTCGGGGGCGATGCCGATGCCCTCGTCGGACACCCAGACCTCGACCTGGGGCGGCCGGTCCTCCGCGGCGGGCAGGGTCAGGCCGACGCGGACCACGCCGCCGGGGCGCGAGTACTTGAGCGCGTTGGTGAGCAGGTTCTCGAAAATGCGGCGCAGGCGCTCCGGATCGCCGCTGACGTGGACCGACCGGCCTTCGGTCCATTGGCGCTCCAGGCGCAGTCCCGCCTCGGCGGCATGCGCCTCCAGATCCTCCATCAGGCCGGCCAGCAGGCCGCCCAGCTCCACCCGGCGCACCGGGCGGGAGGGCTCGCGGCGCTGCTCGGCCAGATCCAGCAATTCGCCGATGAGACCGGTGAGGCCCTTCAGGCGGCTGCTGATCCGCTGGTGGATGCCGCGCGCGGGGGCCGGCAGCTCCGCGCCGTGGCTGAGTTCGAGGGCGCTCAGCATGGACTGGGCGGCGGCGATGGGGGAGCGCAGTTCGTGGCCCATGGTGTGCATGAGGCGGATGCGCTCCTCGCTGATGCGCAGGATGTCCTGGTTGGCCTTCTCCAGCCGTCGCCGGATGCGCAGGGCCTCCGCCTCCCGGCGCCGCAGGCCGCGCATGACCGCCCCCAG
The DNA here is from genome assembly GCA_030685015.1 of bacterium. Taxonomy (NCBI): domain Bacteria; species bacterium. The sequence goes on along the minus strand of JAUXWS010000103.1, from coordinate 5,248 downwards.
GAGGAAGGCCATCACCGCCAGGGTGGAGAAATGCCAGAAGGAGACGTGCAGGATGTAGGACCAGCTGCGCTGGTTGGCCGGGTTGGTCAGGCCGCTCAGCTGCACCGGCTCGAGGATGCCGGTGGCCTCGGCGGCGAAGAGCAGGCTGAGCGCCGCCACGATGAAAGCGAGGGCGAGCACGGTGAAGCCGGGGCTGAGGAAGACGGCGCTGAGGGCCAGGTGGAAAATGAAGAAGTGCAGCAGCGGGCTTTCGATCCCGCCCGTGTGGTGGATGATGAAGAGGAGCACGAGCCAGTCGGCCAGCACCTGCGCCTGGATGAGGATCTGCACCAGCGGTTTCTTGCGCTCTTCGGGCAGGCGGGCCACCCGGGCGTTGATGACGTGGACCAGCAGGTTGAAGAGGGCGGCCAGCGAGGCGATCTGGAGGAAGGGCGCCAGTTCGAGGTCGGGGAAGAAGCGGCCGCCCACCCAGGCGCCCACCACGATACTGAAAACGAAAAAGCAGCGCATGCCGATGAGCCAGGCCACCCTGGCCAGCGTGGCGCTCTCCAGGGGGGTACGGACCACCGCGAGTGAGGCAGGGGTCATGAGCATTCCCGTTCCAGTTGTGAACAAGTTAAGATGGTCACAGGCCCATTCCAACCGGTTGACCCTGCCTCGCGTCAGTGCCACATTCCGCCATGACGCGGACCTGCCCTTCCTCCCTCATGCGCTGGTGGATCCTGCTGGGCATCCTGGCCCTCCTCGCCTCCTCCTGCATCGACTCCCAACAAATGAAAAAAGCCTTGTCCCAGGCGGCCCGGCAAGCGGCGGCGGACGAGGATGAGGCGGATTGCCGGCGCCCCGCCCGCCGCATCGGCCAGGCCGAGGTGTCGGTGGAGGGAAGCGGGGCCGAAGCCGAGCTGCTGGATTCCCTCCTGCGCCTGGCGGCCCAGGACGTGGGCATCAACCCGAAGGAGGGCAGCGTTCAGAAGGCGATCTGGCGGGTGCGCGTGATCAAGCTCAACCTGGCGACGGCCCGCCGCAGCCTGGACAACTCGCGCCAGGAGATCTTCGGCCTGGCCGCCACCGCCGAGGAGCTGAAGGCCTTGAAGGAGCTGGACGAGCGCATGGCGGAAAGGGGCGCCGGGGAGGAGGAGCTGGTGCTGGAGCGGCGCCGCCTGCAGGACAAGGCGATCGAGCGCGCCAAGGCCGACGGCCGCCTGCAGCGCAAGGAGCTGAGCGGCGACCAGGCCAAGCGGGTGGGGCTCCTCCTCTACAACCTGGGGGTGGGCGTCGTCTGCGACAACCTGGCCATCCGCCACTCCCAGGCGGTGCTGGACGATTTCCAGCGGGTCAAGCGCCACCTCTTCGACGAGGGAGGCTGGAACGGCGCCATGGCCTGGATCGGCCTTGCCGCCTACCACAAGGAGTTCCTCGCCATTCCCGGGGACCTGGTCCACATCGGGCAGGAGGCGCCGGCCCAGCTGGCCGCCCTGGGCGCCATGATCGGCACGATCCAGGTGCTCAAGGAGAACAACGCCATCACCGAGCGCGAGGTCCGCCCCGGGGACAGCTTCGAGAGCCTCGAGGACTTCTGAGATAGTGGCGGGGCGCCCCCCCGGACCGCCCCGCCCAGCCGCTGCGCCGCTCCCGCGACGCAGGGCGATCGTCTGTTTCCCGCCCATCCGGTGGCAAGATGGAGTGGCAGCTGGTCAATCGATGGCCGGCTGGCGGGAATCAGCCGCGGCGGGGGCCGCTGACTCCCGCGCCGGCAGGTAGCGGGCGGCGGCCAGGGCCAGTTGCAGGCGGATCTCCTCGCGGAAAGCGGACGGCTCCAGCACCTCCACGTGGGCCCCCCAGCGCAGCACCCAGGCCCGCAGCTCCGGCGACAGGCCCACCGTCATGCTGAGCAGCAGGTCGCCCGACTCCTCCTCCGCCCATTCCTGGCTGGGATGCCAGACCCGTTCCTTGAGAAAGGAGGCGAGGCGGCGGTCGAAGCGCAGGCGCACGGCGCAGGGTTCGGCGTGCCAGATGCCGAAGCTGCCGTTGATGAAGTCGGCCAGGCGGAAGTCGGGCCGCCGCTCGAAAGTGGCCGGCAGCATCTCCAGGCCGCCCAGGCGCTGCAGGGCCAGATGCAGCCAGGACTGGTGGTCGGGCTGCCAGACCAGGGCGTAGATGGCGCCGGCGTGGAAGATGAGGCTGTGGGCGTGGACGGCGAAGCTCCGCGCCTGGGGGCCGTCCAGACGGCGATACTCCACCTGGCAGACGCGGCGCTCGAGAATGGCCTCCAGCAGGGCCAGCAGCAGGCCGCCCCCCTCCGCCACCTGGCCCGCCTGCTTGACGCGCACCAGCTCCGGCCCGTCCTCCAGGCCCGCCTGGGCGAAGAGGCCCTCCCAGGGCAGCAGCTGCTCCAGCTTGTCGATCAGGCCGGCCAGCACCTCGCCCATGGGGCTGCCCGCGAAATGCCCGCCGAACTGGGCCAGCACGAGGGCGGCCAGCGCCTCGTCGGTGCTGAGGCGGTGGGGCGGGATGCGCAGGGCGCCGGGCAGGCGCAGCTCCAGCTCGCCGTGGGCCGCCGTGCGCCGCTCCAGGGGAATGCCAGCCTCCTCGATGGCCGTCAGGGTGCGCAGGATGGTGCGGGGCGATTCCCGGCCGTCCAGGCGCTTCCGCAGGCCGCGGGCGGTCACCCAGCCCGAGCCGCCCAGGATCTGGAGCAGGCGCAGGGCGCGTTGAAGTCGGGGTTGGTCGGCCATGGTCCTCCCTTGATCCGTGTCTGGTCCGGGCGCGGCCGCCGCCGGCCGCCCCAATGGGTACGATCAGGGTTTGAAGAGCGGCCGGAAGGAGTCGCGCCGCTGATAGGCGACGAGCAGGCTGGCCACGACCAGGAAGAGGGCGATGGGCAGGCCCTCCGGCGCCAGGAAGATGTGGATGAGCAGGATGTTCACCACGATGGGCGCCAGGACCAGCAGCGCCAGCGGCACGAAGCGTCCCAGCACGAGGGCGAGACCGCCGAGCAGCTCGAGGGCCTTGACCGTCGGTATGAGGTAGCGCGACGCCTCCAGGCCGTCATTGAACACCTTCATGGCGCCCTCGAGGGGAGGGGGCACGATCAACTTGAACCAGTAGGTGAGGGACGCGAAGAGGAAGAGCAGGCCCATCAGCACGCGCAACACGGTCGAGGTGATTTTCATGTCGCCCTCCTTTCCACTCGTGATTCCGGTCATCAAAACGGGTTCATTGCCGGCCGGACACGGAACATCGTTGTCGTCCTCGATCCATGCGCCATGTCCTTCCGCACCACCTCCTGGGGTGGACCCGTGACGATCCGGACGCCGGCCGGCGCACCCGGGCGGGTCGCATATCACGGGCCGGCACGGATCCTTGGTCAGTCCTCCTCCATGGAAAGCAGCCAGCGCGCCGCCGGCCACCATTCCAGGCCTTCCGGCAGAAGGTCCCGGGGCGGGGTCGAGTCCAGCGTGACCAACAGGCCGCGCGCGTCCGGCTGCCGCTGTCTGGCCGACGCCAGGGCCCGCAGCTCCCGCAGCGCTGTTCCCGGATCCTGCGCATCGGCGCACACCTGGAGCAAAAGGGAAGACCGGCCCGGCGCGGTGGCGAGGAAGTCCACCTCCCAACCCTCCTCCGTGCGGAGGTAGGCGCTCTCATAGCCGCGACGCTCCAGCTCCAGCAGGACCACGCTTTCCAGCGCGTGCCCCAGGTTGGGTCGTCCGCTCCGCTCGTAGAGCTGGATCAGGCCCGTGTCCACCGGATAGATCTTGCGCGGGTTGACCATGCGCTGACGCTCGCTGGCGCTGTGCAAATGGATCGTGCGCACCAGGAATGCGTCCTCCAGGTGCGCCAGGAATGCGTGCAGCGTGTCCTTGGAGACCGGCACGCCCTGGCTCTTCAACTGGTCGTGGAACTTCTGCACGCTGAAGGTGCCGGCAGGATTGGCCAGCAGTTGCCGCTGCAGCCAGCGCAAGGGCAAGGGGTTGGAGACGGCGTGGCGCTCGATGACGTCCCGCAGCACCACCACGTCCACATGGTTCTTGAGCAAGGTCAGGCGATCCTGCTGCGCCAGTCCCTGAGCCTCGGGAAAGCCCCCCTGCCGCAGGTAGTTCCCCAGGTGATGGTCCAGGGAACTGCGTTCGGCCTGGTTCTGCCGCTCCCAGGCGATGGATGGCTCGAGGCCCGCGTGCCGCAGAGCTTCCCGGAAACTGAAAGGGTGCACCAGCACTTCCAGCGCCCGGCCCCGCAAACTGGTGGCGATCTCCCGGCTGAGCAGCTTGGACGAGGATCCTGAGACGAAGAGCTTGGCCGCTTCCGTGTCCATGAGCCGGCGGATGAAGCGCTCCCAGCCGGGCACGACCTGGATCTCGTCAAAGGCGAAGGTCACCTGCCCCGAGCCGCGCAAGGCCGGATGCTGCCGGAAGTACTCCTCCATCAGCCAGGACAGGTCGTCGGTGGACAGCCCCACCAGGCGGTCGTCCTCAAGCCCCAGGAGGACCAGTCCCTCACGCGGCGCGCCCTCCGCCAGGCGGTCGGACAGGCATTGGCTGAGCAGCGAGGTCTTGCCGCAGCGGCGCACGCCGATCACAGCCAGCGCCTTGTTGGGAACGGCCGGCAGGCGCACGTCGCGCCGGGTCAGGCCAGGCAGCGGATCGTTCAGCGCCGCCGCCAGCTTGTCACGCAGGATTTCCCGCATTTATCCCTCCTGGAAGGAGAAAATGACGAATTTTTCTCCTTTTCAAAAGGATAATTATCCACTTACATGCGCCAGCTCGCGGCCGAAGGGCGTGTAGTCCATGGGGTTCCTATGCGCCCAGCCGGCAACCGCACGATTGTGCCGTGTGAGGCCGCGTGCGCCATGGGTGCTCCCCTGCATCGTCAGGTTGCCTGGCAGGGGCCAGTGGGCACGTCGGGCCAGCCACCACCCCACTGCCAGTAATGGCGCCACCAGCAGCGGCGTCAGAAACAGCACATGGATGAAGGCAAACAGGGTGTGCATGGAGGTGGGGAGGACCACCTCCGCGCTCTTGTAAAGGGACTCAAACACTCCGCGGATCACGCCGTCGAACACGCCCAGGCTGATCCAGATGAAGAGGCAAACCACAATGGGATAGGTTAGGCCACGAGAGAGGCTCTGCTTCAGCTCAAGCACACGCTGGTAGTAGTCCAGCAGGAAGCGCGTGCAGACAGTCAGTTGGCCGGCCCGTTCACCCACGGCGACCAAGCTAAGCACCATTCCTGGCAAGGCAGGATCCGCCCG
>JAUXWS010000102.1 GCA_030685015.1 bacterium | reverse complement strand
CCCACAAAGTCCTCATACGCGCGACCCCGCGCGTGTCACACCCACCGCAGGTCAGGGTCTGCGAGCCTTTTCTTTGCCCCGCTTTCTTTTCGCGAAAAGAAAGCGGGAAGAGGCGGCGCTTGCGCCGCAAGGAATTGGCGGTCGACGGCCGGGCTACTGATGCGGTCTCCAAGGCCTCCGCCGGTCGGCCCGGACCGGCCCTATTGACCGGTCAGATGCCGCCGCAGGCAGCGCGTCGCCTCGTCGGCGTGGCGGAAGACCGGGATGCCCGCTCCCTCCAACTGCCGCACCAGTGGATCGAAGAGCACGCCTGAGTCCACGGCGCAAACAAAGGGCGTGTCCATCTCATGCTTGAGCTGCGCCAGGCGCGCCGCAATGGCGTCGGGTGAGGCGAGGTCCTCGCGGTGCCCCGCGCCGACGGGCAGGGTTTGCATGGCCGCCGTGAGCGGCACAATGGAAATGATGGCGGCGTCCACCCCCGGATCCTCGAGCAGGGCGCTCACGCACTCGCCCCAGGCGGCGTCCGTGGCCATGGGCGTCAGGTCGAGGGGATTGCGCACGTCCACCAGGCTGTCCAGCCGCGCCGTGACAAAGGCCCGGCGCAGCCGGTCGCGCGTCCGCTCGGCCAGGACGGCCAATTCCAGCCGCCCATCGGCGGCGGCCAGGTTGTCGGCGATTCCCACGCATTCGAAGCCCGCGTTGGAAACCACCGCCACCCGCGCCGCCCGCCCCCGCGGTCCACGCCACGGTCCCAGGGCGCGGGCCAGCCGGGCCCGATGCTCGAAGTCGTCGAAGGTCTCGGCCAGTTCGACCCCCACCTCGGGCAGCAATTGGCGGCAGGTCTCATAATCGCCGGCGATGGAGGCCGTGTGGCCGGCGCTGGCGCTCTGTCCCTCCGCGCTGCGGCCGGCCTTGTAGAGAATGACGCGACGGCCGGCCAGGGTCAGGGCATGGGCCAGGCGGGCCGTCTTCAGGCCGTCCAGGTCGGCGAAGCCCTCCACGTAGCAGGCCACCGTGTCCACCGCCTCGTCACCCACCAGCGCCTCAAGGTAGTCGCCCAGGGTGAGGTCCATCTGGTTGCCGTAGGAGACGGCGTAGACCGGATCCAGGTCGGCCAGGCGGGACATGCGGCAGATCATGAAGGCGCCCGACTGGGAAAGCAGGGCGACGCGGCCGGGGGTGGCGCCCTTGGCGCGGACGGGGCGGGGCAGCTTGTACTCGGGGATGAAGAGGGTGTTGACCCCCGCCTCCCGGTCGTAGACGCCCAGGCAATTGCTGCCATTGATGACCGGCCCGCCGCCGGGCAGGGTGCGGGCGCGGGCGATGACAGCGTCGATGCGCGCCTGGATGGCCTGGCCGCCCTCCTTCTCCGCGATGCCGCCCGGGATGACGATGATCGTCTCGGCGCAATCCGCCGCGCAGATGGCCTCCAGTTCGGCGGGGACCTGCTCCGCGCTGACGGCCAGGACCAGCAGGTCCACCTTCTCCGGCAGGTCGGTGGGCCGCGGCCAGCACCGCACCCCGGCAATCTCGTCCGCATCGGGCTTGATGATGTGGAGGCGCTCGGTGGGGAAATCGGCGTCCAGCAGGTTCTGGAGGATGATCCGCCCCACGTTCATCTTCTGCGAGACCCCCACCAGGGCCACGCTGGCCGGGTGGAGGAGCCGCTCCACTTTCTCCACCGGCCGGGCGGGCGGCAGGGGACGGCGCGGGGCGATGCGCATGAGGCCGTCCAGGGGCAGTAGGCGGCCGTCCGCCGCCACCACCAGCGGGTTGATCTCCAGCTCCTCGAGGTGGGCGGGCGCCTCCTCGTCCAGCGGCGAGAAGAGCGTGACGAGGCGAAGGAAGGCCGCCACCGCCTCCTCCAGCGCCGCCAGCTCCATCACGCGGTCGCGGCCGCGGGCACGGCCGGTGAGGCGCTCCACCACCAGGGTCTGCTCCAGCATGCGGCGGATGCCGGCGCGATCCAGCAGCAGGGCGCTGCGGATGGCATGCCCACGCCCCGGCTCCAGCCGCGCTGAGAGGAACTCGGCGTCCGTCCCGCCGATCCCCACCGTCACCACCGGGCCGAACTCGCGGGAATGCCGCGCCCCCAGCAGCAGCTCGCGCCCCAGCTCGGCGGGGTAGTCGACGCCCTCGACCAGCAGCAGGCCCTCCACCGCCGGGTCGCGGTCGGAGGAGCGCCCGCGCCGGCGCTCGTAGTCCTGCCAGGCGGCGGGGACGCCTTCCAGCATGGCGGCCATGGCTTCGCGCACGGCAGCCGGATCCTTGGGCAGCAGCCGCACGCCTCCCACGTCGCTCTTGTGGAGGATGCGCCGGGAGAGGACCTTGAGCGCCACGCGGCGGCCGGGCAGGGCGGCCAGCCAGGTCTCGTCCAGCTCCCCGCCGGGCGGCAGGGCGCGCCAGGCCGGCACGGGCAGCCCGGCCAGTTCCAGCAGACGGTAGACTTCCGACTCGAGCAGGGTGTCGTGCCCCTGCGCCAAGGCCTCTCCCACGATCGCCGCGATGCCCTGCCGATCCATGCCCTGTTCTCCCGCTTGACTTGTTGACATGATAACAAAGCGGCCACCCGGGGCGACGGCCGGGCGGCCACCCCGTCGGCCATGCCGCGCCGGCGGCTCGGAGTTGGTACCTTCGCGGCGGACAGCTGGAAGGACAGACCATGCAGGACCGGACCCCCATCAAGGAGGCGCTGCAGCGCCCGGAGCATGTCGGACGGACCATCACGGTGATGGGCTGGGTGCGCACCAACCGCCCGGGCAAGGCCGTCTCCTTCATCGAGCTGAACGACGGCTCCTGCCTCAAGGGCCTCCAGGTGGTCTACAGCGGGGAGGCGCTGCCCAACTTCGAGGAGATCGGCCGCGTGCTCACCGGCGCCTGCCTGCGGGTGCGCGGCACCCTGGCGCCCAGCGAGGGCAAGGGCCAGACGGTGGAGCTGAAGGCGGAGGAGGCGGAGCTGATCGGCCCCTGCGACGGCAGCTTCCCGCTGCAGAAGAAGCGCCACTCCTTCGAGTACCTGCGCACCATCGCCCACCTGCGGCCGCGCACCAACACCTTCGGCGCCGTCTTCCGCGTGCGCCACCAGCTGGCCTTCGCCATCCACCGCTTCTTCCACGAGCGGGGCTTCATCTGGGTGCACACGCCCATCATCACGGGCAGCGACTGCGAGGGCGCCGGCGAGATGTTCCGCGTCAGCACGCTCAGCCCCACCGATCCACCGCGCACGGAGAGCGGGGAGGTGGACTGGGCCCAGGACTTCTTCGGCCGCCAGACCAACCTGACGGTGAGCGGCCAGCTCTCGGGCGAGATGTTCGCCCTGGCCCTGGGCAACATCTACACCTTCGGCCCCACCTTCCGCGCCGAGAACAGCAACACCACCCGCCACGCCAGCGAGTTTTGGATGATCGAGCCGGAGATGGCCTTCCACGACCTGGCGGACGACGCGCGCCTGGCCCAGGACTTCCTCCAGTTCATCATCGCCCAGGTGCTGGAGCACTGCCCGGAGGACATGGCCTTCTTCGACCAGTGGGTGAAGCCCGGCATCGTGGCGCGCCTGGAGGAGCTGACCCGCACCTCCTTCGAGACGATCCCTTACACGGAGGCCGTGCGCCTGCTGGAGCGCTCCGGCCAGGCCTTCCAGTTCCCCGTGAGCTGGGGCATGGACCTGCAGACCGAGCACGAGCGCTGGCTGACGGAGACGCATGTGGGGCGCCCCGTCTTCGTCATCGATTACCCGAAGGAGATCAAGGCCTTCTACATGCGGCAGAACGACGACGGGCGCACCGTCGCCGCCATGGACCTGCTGGTGCCGGGCGTGGGCGAGATCATCGGCGGCAGCCAGCGCGAGGAGCGCCACGACCTGCTGCTGGCCCGCATCCGCGAGATGGGCCTGCCCGAGGCGGACTACTGGTGGTACCTGGAGAGCCGGCGCTTCGGCAGCGCGCCCCACGCCGGCTTCGGTCTGGGCTTCGAGCGGGCCATCATGTACGTCACGGGAATGGAGAACATCCGCGACGTGGTGCCTTTCCCGCGCACACCGGGCAACTGCGATTTTTGATCGCGATCGGGATCTCTTTCGATATCGATATCGATATCGATATCGATTGCGTGTTGACCAGAGCTTGCTTCAGGGAGGGCACCATGGAATTGAGCGCCATTCGCACGCAGCTGGCCCACACCCTGGACGCCGTGGACCTGGACCTCCCCGGCGAGCGGCACCACGGCAAGGTGCGCGAATCCTGGGCGCGGGAGGGCCGCCGCCTCATCGTCACCACGGACCGCGTCAGCGCCTTCGACCGCGTGCTGGCCACCATCCCCTTCAAGGGCCAGGTGCTCACCCAGCTGGCCAACTTCTGGTTCGAGTCGACACGGGATCTCGTGCCCAACCACATCCTGGCCGTGCCCGACCCCAACGCCATCGTCGTGCAGGACCTGCAGCCCCTGCTCGTGGAGATGGTGGTGCGCGGCCACATCACGGGCAACACCTCCACCAGCGCCTGGACGCACTACCAAAAAGGCGTGCGCGACTTCTGCGGCAACCACCTGCCCGAGGGCCTGCGCAAGGACGAGCGCCTCCCCGCGCCCATCGTCACGCCCTCCACCAAGGCGGCCCAGGGCGAGCACGACGAGAGCGTCTCCCCCGCCGAGATCGTGGCGCGCGGCATCCTGCCCCGGCGCGTGATGGACGAGCTGGTGGAGCTGAGCCTGGCCCTCTACCGCCGCGGCGTGGAGGTGGCGGCGCGCCAGGGCATCATTCTTGTCGACACCAAGTACGAGTTCGGGCTGAAGGATGGGCGCGTCACCCTGATGGACGAGATCCACACCCCCGACTCCAGCCGCTTCTGGTACGCCGACAGCTACCAGGCCCTCTTCGAGCAGGGCGCCGAGCAGCGCCGCATCGACAAGGACCACCTGCGCACCTGGCTGGCCGACCGCGGCTTCACGGGGGATGGGCCGCCGCCGGAGATCACCGACGAGGTGCGCGTCTCCACCGCCCAGAAGTACATCGAGGCCTGTGAGGCGATCACGGGCCAGGTCTTCCGCGCCGAGCCGGGTCCGGTGCTGGAGCGGCTGCGCCGCACCGTGACCGATTACTGACCGGCTTTGCCCGTCCAGCGCTGGTGAAAGGAAATGGACGTCCGCCCAGGCGTGGCAGCGCCATGGCTGGACGAACAGATCGACTCCCCCCATCCAGTGGCAGGCACGATGCCAGAGCCGTGCCGACAAGTCCCAAGTTCACTTATTGATCGTATCAGTTGATGCTATCATGACCACATCATGAAACCGCCCTACGAGATCAGCCAGCGCATCCTGCAGTTGTACGGTGAGATCGGCGGGAGCCTGGGCATCTGCCGCAGCCTGCGGCTGTCCAGACCCGATGCGACACTGCGCAAGCGCAATCGCATCAAGACGATCCACTCCTCGCTGGCCATCGAAGGCAACGCCCTCACGCCCGACCAGGTGACGGCGCTGCTGGAGCAACACCGGGTGGCGGGGCCCGCCAAGGACATTCTCGAGGTCCAGAACGCCATTCACGCCTACAATCAACTTGCCGACCTCGATCCCTTGTCCCCCGTGGACTTTCTCAAGGCCCACCACGTGCTGATGAATGGACTGGTCGCCTCGGCCGGCAAGTGGCGCAGCCAGTCGGTGGGCGTCTGGCAGGGAGCGGAGCTGCAGCATCTGGCGCCCGCCCCCGAGCGGGTGCCGGGCTTGATGGAGGACCTGTTCACCTACCTCCGGCAGGACACGGACCTGGACCTGATCAAGAGCTGTGTCTTCCACTACGAGGCGGAGTTCATCCATCCCTTCGAAGACGGCAACGGGCGGATGGGCCGCCTCTGGCGGACGCGTTTGCTGATGAGGGTGGATCCAATCTTCGAGTTCGTGCCTGTGGAGGAGGTCGTCCGGCAGCACCAGGAGGTCTATCACCATGCCCTGGCCGAAGCGGATCATGCCGGGCAATCCACCGGCTTCATCGAGTTCATGCTGGAGGCGATCCATCACGCGCTGCGTGATACCATGCTGGTGGCCGCCCCCGGGTCCGGCGATTTCCAGCACCGCGCAGACCATGCGCTGGCCCGGCTCTACGTCATCTATCCGGGAAGCAAGCGCCATGCCCTGGGCGAGCGGATGGAGGCCCTGCCGCTGGAGGGGCTGGCCTCGCGGGAGTTGGCGGCCGCCTTGTGAGCCGGGCTGTCCAGCGGGCAGGACACATCCACTGGCGGTGTCAGGCATCATGCCAGAGCATTGGTGGATAAGGATCGACCACCACCGCCACGCCGTCCAGCCCGCCTGACGGGCTTCCCTCGCCGCGGTTCACCGGCTGGCCCGCTCCAGCATCTCCGCCGCGGCGACCATCTCCTCCTCCGTGGTGCCCAGGCCACAGGAAAGGCGCAGGGTGCGCGCCGCCTCCTCGTCGGAGAGGCCCATCGCCCGCAGCACATGGCTGGGCGTGGCGCTGTCGGCATGGCAGGCGGCGCCGGCGCTGGCCGCCAGCTCCGGGCAGCGGGCGATCAGTTCGTCCACCCGCCGGCGGCCGGGGAAGAGGGCGCTGCAGGTGTTGGGCAGGCGCTCCACGCCGCCGCTGTTGATGCGCAGGCCGGGGATGCGCTGTTGGAGTTCCTGCTCCAGCCGGTCCCGCAGGCGGGAGCAGTCCGCCACGAGGCGATCGCTGTCCGCGCTGAAGCGATCCGCCGCCGCGCCCAGGCCCACGATTTCCAGCACGTTCTCCGTGCCCGGACGCAGGCCGCGCTCGTGGCCGGCCCCGAACATGAGGGGCGGCAGCTCCACGCCGTGGCGCAGGTAGAGGGCGCCCACCCCCTTTGGCGCGTTCAGCTTGTGCCCGGCCACGCTGAGCAGGTCCACGCCCAGCTCCTCCACATGCACCGGGATCTTGCCCACCGCCTGGGCGGCGTCCGAGTGGGAGAGAATGCCGCGCTCCCGGCAGAGGGCGGCCAGCTCCGCCACCGGCTGCAGGGCGCCCGTCTCGTTGTTGGCCAGCATGACGCTGAGCAGGCGTGTCTCCGGCCGCAGGGCGCGCGCCGCCGCCGCGACGCTGACGCGGCACTGGCCGTCGACCGGCAGCAGGGTCGTCTCCACGCCCTGTGTCTCGAGGAAGCGGCACACTTCGAGGATGGCCGGGTGCTCCACGGCGCCGACCACCATGTGGCAGGGGCCGAAACGGCGGGCCAGGCCCTGGAGGACCCAGTTGTTGGCCTCGGTGCCGCCGCTGGTAAAGAGGATCTCGATGGGATGGCAGCCCAGCAGGGCGGCCACCTGGCGGCGGGCTCGCTCCACGGCCGCCCGGCAGGCCTGGCCGAAGGCGTGGCCGCTGGAGGGATTGCCCGTGGCGCCATCCAGCCAGGGCAGCATGGCCGCCTTGACCTCGGGGGCCAGGGGCGTGGACGCATTGTGGTCGAGATAGATCATGCCCATTCCCCTTTGCATCGCTATCGCTATCGCTATCGGGATCGCTATCGATATCGCTATCGGGATCGGATCGAAGGCCCCCCCGCCGCCACCTTCGGTTTCCGTCCACAATTTGCCAGAATGCCCGCGCCAGCTGGCGGACAAGCCGTCCGGTACATGGCGCGGAGGAAACATGACCTGCTCGCTGGAGCAAATCCAGGAACTGCTGCGCCGCGAGGGCCTGGACGGCTGGCTCTTCTTCGTGTTGAAGGATCGCAATCCCGTGGCGGAACGCCTCCTGGGCCTGCCCCCCGGCCAGATCCGCACCCGCCGCGCCTGGTACTGGATCCCCGCCGCGGGCCAGCCCGTCCGGCTCGAGCACCGCATCGAATCCCGCACCCTGGCCAGCCTGCCCGGCCTCAGCCGCCACTACCTCTCCCACCAGTCCCTGCGCGAGGAGCTGGCCCGCCTGCTGGCGGGCGCGCGCCGCGTGGCGATGGAGACCAGCCCCCTGGGCGCCATCCCCACCCTCTCCCTGGTGGATGCGGGCACGGTGGACCTGGTGCGCAGCCTGGGGCCGGAGGTGGTCTCCAGCGGCGACCTGGCGCAGGCGGTGGGCGCCCGCCTGGCGCCCGACCAGCTGCACAGCCACCTGGAGGCCGCCGCCATGCTGCGTGACATCGCGGCCGACGCCTTCGCCCTGGCCGGCCGCTCCCTGCGCGAGGGACACCCCCTGGACGAATGCGGCCTGCAGGCCTTCATCAAGGAGCGCTTCCTGGCCGCCGGGCTGGTCTGGGACCACGACCCCATCGTGGCCGGCGGCCGCCACAGCGCCGATCCCCACCACGAGCCGGCCGGCCGCTCCCCCATCGAGCGGGAGCGGGTCCTCCTCATCGACCTGTGGGCCAAGCTGGACCGTCCCGGCGCCGTCTACGCCGACCAGACCTGGATGGGCTTCACGGGCGGCACCGTCCCCGACCGCGTGGGCGAGGTCTGGACCCTGGTGCGCGACGCCCGCCGGGCGGTGCGCCGGCTGGTGGCGGACCGCCAGGGGGAAAGCCGGCCCGTCCAGGGCTGGGAGGCGGACGAGGCGGCGCGGCGGCCCATCCGCGCGGCGGGGCTGGGCGAGCGCTTCCTCCACCGCACGGGGCACAGCATCGACGAGGAGGTCCATGGGCGCGGCGCCAACCTGGACAACCTGGAGACGCGGGAGGAGCGGCGCCTCATCCCGGGCACCGTCATGTCAGTGGAGCCCGGCGTCTACCTGGACGAATTCGGCATCCGCAGCGAATATGACCTGCTGATCGACCTCGCGGGCGAGGTGCAGGTGGCCGCCGGCACCGATCAGGAGGATCTGATCCTGGTTCGCTGAGAGGGCCGGGGTGAAAGGAGGACGGCATGTATCGCGACCTGGACGACATGAGGCGCTCCCTGGACCAGCACCTGCTCTTCGACGAGCGCGGCCGCGTGTCGGGCTTCCGCCAGGAGGAGCTGGCCCCCGGGGCCGTGGACGCCTTTGCCCGCAACGCCATCTTCAACCCCGACCCCACCGTCCGCACCCAGATGCGGCAGATGCTGCGCTCGGCCGCCGCCTGGCGCGGCATCCGCAGCAGCAGCCTGGACGGCACCCTGGCCGAGCTGGGCCGCCGGCCCCAGGGCGTGCTGCTGGCCGTGCGGCTGGGCGGCCATTGCTATGACCTGGCGCGCTTGGTGCTGCGCTCCGCCAAGGCGCGGGGCGTGGCCGGCCTCGTCTTCGAGCAGGGCTGGGCGGGCCAGAGCCCCTGGGAGTTCTCCGCCCTGATGTGCGCCGCCGCCCTGCGCGAGCACTGGCAGGCGCCCCTCTTCCTGCGCTGCTGCCTGCCGCCCCTGGCCAGCGACCTGCTCCCCGGCGGCATGGACAGCGAGGCCCTGGACGACCAGCTGGCCACCGCCCTGGGCGCCGGCTTCCTCAACCTGACCCTGCGCATCTCCCCCGCCGGCCTGTTGCGCAGCCGCAGCCATGGCGAGCTGCGCCAGCTGCTCAAGGCCGCCCGCGAGGGGCGCATGGCCATCAGCCTGCGCGTGGACGAGCCGGCCGCCGAGACGGGGGACGACCCCGCCGCTGTCGTGCAGGCCCTGCGCCGCCTGGGCGCCGAGGGGGCGATCACCCTCCTCACCGTCTCCGGTGACAGCGAGGGCTGGTCCGCCGGCTTGGCCGAGTCCTGGATGACGGCCGCCGGCGCCCGCGGCCTCGCCCTCAGCGGCGTCCTCCCCTCCGGCTTCCTCTCCGGCGCCCTGGCCCGCCCCGTGCTTGAGGTGAGGCCGGAATTCGAGTGGGCGGAGCGCATTGTCATGCATCCGGAGTTCCGCGGCGAGCACCGGCGCAAGGTGCTGGCCTGGCTGCGCGGGTCCCGCCAGGGCGCCCTGCCCATGACCGACTCCGCCCTCCTGCGTGATTTCGAGTACCAGGCCCTGGGCCACTTCGAATTCGAGCTGTGGGACCTGGACGGCATGCCCAGCTTCCGCGATGAGTTCATGTCCATGCTGGGCAACCTCTACGAGCGCCTCGGCCTGGTGGAGAGCCAGGCCTGGGTCGGGGCCTGAGCCTAGCAGCCTGTCGGACTTGGCCACTTGGCGGTCTTCATCGCCCCAATCGGTCCGGATGTTCCGCAATTTTCTTGAACAGACCACCAGTATGCCCTGCGAAAATTCCGAAAAACCGGCCTCAATTTAGGCGCGAATCCCATCCAAGGCCCAAGCCCGACAGGCTGCTAGCAGCCTGTCGGACGATCCCCACCCCGGACGATCTCCATCCCGGCCCAACCCCGGTCCGTCGTCCTCCCCCCGGCAGGGAGCCGGCCTCATTGCCCACAGTGGCTTAGTACATTCCCCCGCGCAGTCGATAATCGGGAGGATGGCGATCGCACCTGGATCTGCAGTGGAGTGATTCAGTCAACGGGCCAGCCCGCCGACAGGCGGCCAGGCGGCAACAAAGCGGGACCCTTGAAGCTGCAACGACACATGCCCCTGGCGCGGGCCCTCCTGGTCGTGATCTTCCTGCTTGGCAGTCCGCCGTCGCGGACGGCGGGGGCCGATCCGTCCACTCCCCCCGCCTTCGGGCTTCGTCCCGATCTCAGCCTGGCCCGCTTCGATCCCTACCGGCCATCCTACCGACGACAGCTGGAGGAGGATTTCCGCCTCTCCCTCTATCCCAGGGAAGCCCAGATCGTGGTGGAAGTGGACACCCTGGACGGACGCCTCGTCTACCAGGCGGTGGGCCGGGACGGCTCGCGGCTGGGCATGGCCATGGTCGACGGGGAGGACGACCTGCTGGCCCGCACCGCCGCCGCCAACGCCCAAGCCCTGGGCAAGGGTCTGGGGGACAACGCCTTGAAGGGCAAGGCGGCGGGCAAGGACCACATCGAAATCGACATCCCCTTCAAGGTCAAGAGCAAGACCTTCCGCCGCATCTTCGGCAGCGGCCGCATCGGCCTCAACGTGCACGGCAACATCAGCCTGCGCGGCACCTACCGCGCCGAGAAGCGGGAATCGGAGTCGGCCAGCGCCTTCAACAACAACCAGAACGACTTCCGGCTGGAGCAGCAGCAGCAGTTCACGGTGGTGGGCAAGATCGGCGAAAAGGTCGACGTGCACATCGACCAGAACACGGAACGCAGCTTCGACTTCGAGAACAGCCTCTCCATCATCTACACGGGCGAGCCGGAGGAGGTGATCGAGAGCATCTCGGCGGGCAATATCAGCCTCAGCCTGCCCTCGACCAAGTACGTCAGTTTCTCCGACCAGTCCAGCGGCTTGTTCGGACTGAAGATGGTCAACCGCTTCGGCCCCCTGCGGGTGACGGGCATCGCCTCGACGGAGAAGAACGAGAGCAAGCAGCAAACCTTCACCGGCACCGCCTCCGAAAAGGAGCTGGAGACCGGCCCCGGCGAACATGTGACCGGCCTCTTCTTCATCAACGAGTTCTACCGCCACCAGTACCGCGTCTACAACGCGAGCTGGGACCATGTGACCATCACCGGCACCCAAATCCGGAGCCTGGACCTTTACGAGTTCGAGCCCACCGTCACCCTGGGCATCCCCCTGCGCCTGGTGGATCCGGCGGGCAACGTGCTCAACGACGGCTCCCTCTACCGCATGAAGAAGACTTCCTGGGATCCATCCGACGCGAACCAGCCTTTCACCCTGGACCCCGACCTGGGCATCCTGCGCCTCAACCGCATCCAGGAGGGCCGCTACATCGCCATCGGCTACACGGTGGACAACTCCGCCGTGTTGCAGCAATGGTTCACCAGCCAGGGCAAGACCCTGGCCATGGGCCGCCTCAACGCCGAGGAAGGCCAAAGCGTGGTCGTCGTCTTCCCCAACCATTTCAACCCGGAGGCCCAACCCTGGTGGGACCTCCAGCTGCGCAACGTCTTCCGCCTGGGCACACCCGAGATGGACCCCGCCCAGTTCACCCTCGAGATCGGCAGAGTGGTCTCGGGCGGCCGCGACCAGACTTCCCAGGACGGCACCGACTACCTCTCCGTCCTCTATCTGGACGTGCTGGACGTGTCGCGCAACGCCCCCGGCAACGACCGCCGCGTGGACGAGCGCTGGGTGGACCGCAAGACGGGCAATGTCTGGTTCCCCAGCCCCTACCCCTTCGGCGACCGGCCGGAGGGTCTGGTCCTGCAGGCCGACCCGGGCAACACGGAGCTGGGCGCCCTCTACGGCCCCCTCTACAACGGCTACCGCATCGCCCCCAACAAGAGCCAGTCCGGCAGCGGCATGCTGGACGAGGCGGTGACCTTCAACGACGCGGCGATGGACACGCTCTACAATCTGCGCGGGCAGTACTTCCGCCAGAATCCGGACGCCCGCTGGCTGGATCTCAACCAACGCTACCGGCTGAAGTCCACGGCCAAGGTGGGGACGGAGGTGATCAGCCTGGGCTGGAACGTCACCAACGTGACGGTGACCGCCAACAACCGGCGCCTGCTCAAGGACACGGACTACACCCTGGACGAGCAGGCCGGCCTCATCCGCATCATCAACCCGGCCTACACCACGGCGGACCAGAAGATCCAGGTGAACTACGAGACACCCCAGCTCTTCCAACTGCGCAAGAAGACCTTCGCCGGCCTGACGGCGGAGCTGGACCTGTGGGAGACGGGCCGCGAGAAGAGCAAGCTGGGCGCGGCCTGGATCTACTTCAACGAGGAGACGGCCGAGCGCAAGGTGCGCCTGGGCAACGAGCCCATCAAGAACGTCGTGCTTGATCTCAACGCCCGCCTCGTCTTCCAGCCCCGCTTCATGACCCAATGGATGGACGCCCTCCCCCTCATCGAGGCCGACGAGCCCAGCCAGCTCAACCTGGAGGCGGAGTACGCCATGGTCATCCCCGACCCCAACCCCTCCAACAACCCGGCCACGGGGGACGACAAGGGCGTGGCCTACGTGGACGACTTCGAGAGCAGCAAGCAGGAGATCCCGCTCTCCATGGGCCACACCCAGTGGTTCATGTCCGCCCGCCCCGAGCACGAGCTGCTGGGCCTGCGCGGCTGGATGGGCTGGTACAACCCCCGCGTCAAGGTGCCCAGCCGCGAGATCTGGCCCGAGTATCAGGAGAGCAACCGCGAGGGCGTGAGCAACGAGGTGCGTGTCCTGCGCCTGGAGTACGAGCCCTTCCGCCTGGCCAGCCAGGACGCCAGCGGGGCCGACACCACCCTGGCCGGCGAGCCCTTGTTCCGACGCCACAGCTGGGCCGGCCTCACCTATGATTTCCGCAACGCCTACGACGACTTCTCCGACAAGAAGTTCATCGAGCTGACCTTGCTGGTGGAGGGCGACCGCGGCGGCACGCTCAACCTGGATCTGGGTGTCATCTCCGAGGACGTGCTGCCCAACAACGCCCTGGACACGGAGGACACGGACGACGACTTCCTGCTGCAAAGCTCCGAGGACCTGGGCCTGGATCGCATGAAGGGACGGGATCCACCCTGGCCGTTGCCCGACGAGCTTTTTGCCTGGAGCGGCACCGTGGAGGACCAGGTGGCGCAGTTGGGAGCCTGGGGCGTCACCAGCCTGGAGACGATCTTCGACTGGTGGGACCTGGACGGCGATGGCGTGCGCGACCCCCACGAGCCCTGGTCCTACGACGACTGGATCCGCGCCGAGACGGGCGGCGGCCCGGTGGACAAGTCCCACGGCTGGGAGGGCAACAGCCAGGATTCGGACCAGATCTATCCGGACACGGAGGACCGCAACGGCAACCTGACCCTGGACACGGCCAACAACTATTTTTCATACCAGGTGCCGCTCAACCCCGCCCATCCGCTCTATTCCGACTACGTCTTCGAGAACAGCCGCACAAGCTGGGTCTTCGTGCGCATACCGCTCAAGGACGAGCGGGCCGTCACCCAGGGCACCCCCCAACTCACCCTGGTCAACGGCATCCGGCTCTGGCTGACGGGTTTCAACAGCCCCGTGCGCGTCACCCTGGCCGAACTCAACATCGTGGGCAACGAATGGCGCAAGGCGGTGGTGGCCGACAGCGACACCTCCGGCTACGACGTCTCCGTGCTCAACAACTACGACAACAGCGACTTCTACCGCAGCCCGCCCGGCGTGGCCGGGCAGAAGGATCTGGTGACGGGCGTGGAGGCCCGCGAGCAAAGCCTGGTGCTGGAGCTGCAAGGGCTGCCCTACGGCGCCACGGCCTGGGTGCGCAAGCAGCTGGTGACGACGATCAACCTGGCCGAGTACCGCGAGCTGAAGATGTTCGCCCACGGCGGCGACCTGGACACCACCGCCTTCCGCCTGCACTACGGCAACGGCCAGCTGCAGTACCACCTGCGCCTCGTCTCGACCGAGAACGACTACTACGAGTACACCAAGACGATCGGCCCGGGCTGGTCCCCCGCCAACGACCTGCACATCTTCTTCTCGGAGATCACCGGCATCGACCAGTTCAGCGGGGCGCGCCGCGGCCGCGAGGAGCCGGACAAGCCCGTGCTGCTCTCCGATGGCGGCCAGATGCTGGTGGTGGGCAACCCCTCCATCACGCGGGTCCGCTCCATGCTGCTGGGCGTGACCAACCATGGCGCCCAGCCGGCCTGGACGCAGGTCTGGTTCAACGAGTTGCGCGTCTCCAACGTGATCAAGGAGATCAGCCGGGCCATGCGGGCCGAGGCGACGGCCAAGTTCTCCGACGTGCTCACCCTGAGTTCCAACTTCGAGCAGAAGGACGCCGACTACCACACGGTGAAGGAGCGGGCCGCCCGCGAGGGCAGCAGCACCAAGCGGAACGCCAGCGGCAGCCTGAGCACCAACCTCGGGCGCCTCTTCCCGCCCTCCCTTGGCCTCAACGCGGCGCTCAGCATCAACGCCTCCAACAACCTCCAGGTGCCCAAGTACTACCCCAACGACGACCAGCTGGTGGACCTGGACAACCGTCCGCAGTGGGTGGAGACCTACTCGCGCAGCCGCAGCGCCAGCCTCAGCCTGAAGAAGACGACGGCCAAGGGCTGGTGGATGCAGCAGACGGTGGACAAGGCGCAACTGGGCACGGACATCTCGCAGACGATCAGCCGCAACGTCAACACGGCCGCCGACACGGCCACGACCCAAAACGCACGGATCTCCTACAGCAACCAGTTCCGCTGGACCCACACCCTCAAGCCCCTCGCTTTCGCCAAGGAGTGGCCGCTGCTGAAGAAGACGGCCGGCCTCGAGATCGGCTACTTCCCGCAGAACCTGAGCCTGGGCGCCAACACGGCGCGGCGCATCTCCCACACCTGGCGGCGGGACCTGACCCAGACCCACGTGGAGACCTACACCCTGTCGCGCAACTGGAGCACCGCCTTCAAGCCGCTGAAGACTCTCACCATGAACGCGCAGCGCAGCTACAACAACAACCTGAAGTTCCGGCGCCACCAGGCGCGGGACCCGCAAACCATCTCCCTGGACAACCCCAACTACCCGCTGGCCCAGGACTTCCGGCAGCGCCTGGAGCAGTGGCGCGAACAAGAGGCCAGCCTCTTTGACGGAGACCACGCCATCAGCCAGACGGCGGGCTTCAACTGGACGCCCAAACTGGTGAGCTGGACCACGACCAACTTCGGCTACAACACGACCTACAACTGGAGCCGCGACCTGGTGGAGCCGGGCCGGGGCGTCAGCCTGGGCAACAGCGGCAAGTTCACGGCGGACCTCAAGCTGGAGCCGGACAAGCTGCTGCGCAAGTTCCTGTGGATGAGCGACGCCACCCTCAACGCGGCCAAGAAGGAGGCGGATGACCGCGCCGCGGCCCGGCTCAAGAAACAGCAGGCGGCGAAGAAGGAGCGCGAGGCGAAGGCGGAGCAGAAGCGGGCGGCCCGCGAGGCGGCCAAGGCACCGCCAGAGCCGGTCGAGGCGGAAGCGGGCGAGGACCTTGAGGCGGGCGCCGAGGAGTCTCCCGCGGAGTACCCCGCCGAACCGTCCCCTCCGGCCCCGGAGAGCCCGGATCCCTCCCTGCGGCCAGTACCGGAACGGATGGACCTCGAGCCGCCAGCCCGGCCCTCCGAGCTGGACAGCCTGCGGCGCGCCCTCGAGGAGGGACTCTTTCCGGTGTCCGGCGAGGCTCTGGTGGATTCCCTCGCCGTGCTGGATGATGGATTGCGCACCCCCATCCTGACGCCCACCCCGCTGGCCGGGGATTCCCTCTTCACGATGCTCCCGGACAGCCTGCTCGGCCAGTTGGCCGCCGCCGACAGCTTGATCAAGTCCACCACGCGGGGCAACGGCCTGAACGGGCCGGGCACGCCCGGCGAGCCGAAGGACACCCTCAAGGTCAAGACCCCGCGCCCGCCCAGCCGCCTCCTGCTCTCCACCGGCCGCTTCCTCACCGGTGTGTGGAAGCGCATGGGCCTGGCCGCCTCCAAGGTCGAGCCGGTGGACATCCGCTTCGGCCGGGACGGAAGCCGCACCGACCCGGGCCTCGCTGTCTACCCCTGGACGCCGGTCAGCCGCCGCCATGCCGGCCTGGGCTATCAGCTGGCCCTGGATCGCGACCCCGATCTTGACACGTTGCGCATCTTGGGCATGACCTTCAACAACAGCCGCAGCTTCGGATACAACTACACGCTGGGCACGCGGGTCAACCTCCACAAGGAGCTGCCCGTGCGCCTTGGCTACGACTACACCTTCTCCCAGCAGTTCGCCAACGAACGGGAGAACTCCCGCCGCGAGGCGATGGCTGGCTGGTATGACTTCGACAACGACCCGGTCCTGGGCAAGGGAACCCTGGAGAAAGGCGACGAGGTGGGCGGCAATCCCTCGCTCAAGACCATTCCCAACTACAACCTTTCCCTCCGTCGGCTGAACCGGGTGCCCTTCCTGGGCAAGACCTTCAAGGACCTCAACCTCAACCACGACTACAAGGGCAAGCTGGATGTGGCCTACAGCCCGGGCGCCGAAGGCATGTACCGCAGCCAGCTGAACTACAGCCGGGACTTCAATCCCCTGGCCGGCTTCGACTTCCAACTGGACAAGGGCTGGGGCGGCTCCGCCTCCTACAAGGTCGGCCGCCGCCTGAAAGTCAACGACCCGGACGGCGGCAACCGCAGCATGAGTTTCGACCGCACGCGGGGCGTCACCCTGTCCGCGCAGAAGCTGCTCAAGGGCGGTTTCCAGCTGCCGGGCTTCAAGTCCCGCTTCAAGAACGACACGACCCTGCGCCTGACCTATGACAACTCGAAGACGCTGCAGCTGAATTCCACGGCGGAGACGGGCGGCGAGGAGCGGCGGCTGGTCTGGAACACGCCCATCAACAAGAGCACGTGGAGCCTGGCCCTCTCCACCGACTACAAGTTCTCCCGCAACGTGACGGGCGGCGGCAGCTGGAAGTATGGCGTGGAGCGCTCGGGCACGGCCAACGACAAGAAGAGCTACATGGAGTTCCAGCTGAACTGCCGGATCGAGGTGCGCAGCCGATGAGACACCTGCTGCCCCTCCTCCTTGCCCTGGTGGCCCTGGCCGCCGCTCCGGTCCGACACGCCGGACCGGCCGCCGTGGCCGCGGACCAGCCCTGTTTCGACGGGGACCGCGCCTTCGCCCTGCTCGTGGAGTTGTGCGAGTTCGGACCACGCGTGCCGGGCAGCCCGGCCGCGCGCAAATCCGGCGACTGGCTGCTGGCGCGCATGAAAGCCCTGGGCGACGAGGCCTGGGAGCAGCCCTTCCAAGCCGCCGTGCGGGCGGGACATCCCTTGGCCAAGCGGAACCCGGAGCTGGCCGCCAAGGGCCTGGCCATGCGCAACCTGGTCTGCCGCTTCAAGCCCGCCGACACGCGGCGCCTGCTGCTGGCCGCCCACTGGGACAGCCGCCCCTTCGCCGACCTGGACCCCGACAAGAACAAGCGCAACCAACCCGTGCTGGGAGCCAACGACGCGGCCAGCGGCGTGGCCATCCTCCTCGAGCTGGCCCGCTGCCTGAAGGAACGGCCGCCCGCCTGTGGGGTGGACATCGTCCTCTTCGACGGCGAGGACTGGGGCGAGCACGGCCACCTGGACGAGTACTTCCTGGGATCCCGGGTCCATGCCCGCGCCCTGACGCGCCCGCTGCCGGAGGCCGGCATCCTCCTCGACATGGTGGGCCAGCGCGACCTGCGCCTGCCCATGGAGGCCTACAGCGCGCAGGCGGCGCCGCACCTGGTCGAGCAGGTCTGGAGCCTGGCCGAGCGGATGGGCTTCGGCCACATCTTCGTCCGGGAGATGGGACCGGCCATCCAGGACGACCACCTCATGCTCATCCAGCGCGGCGTGCCCATGATCGACATCATCGACTTCGACTTCCCCGAGTGGCACACGACCAAGGATACGCCGGCCGTCTGCCGCGCCGCCAGCCTGGAGGCGGTGGGGTTGGTGGTGGAAGCCTTCATCCGGGAATGGTAGGGGGCAGGGCATGAGCTGGAGATTGGCGCTCGAACTGGAGCCGACCGCCCGCGACGCCGCGGCCAACCTGCTATTCGAGTTGGGCGCCCTGGGTGTCGAGGAGCGCGACGAGGGCCTCCACGGTTGGTTCGCCGACACCGCCGAGCCGGACGCCCTGCGCCGCGCCGTGGAGGATTTCCTCGCCTCGCTGGCTGAATCCCCGGCCACCGCGCCCGGCTTGTGGCGCTTGCGGCTGGAGCCGGTGGAGGACGAGGACTGGCTGGCCGGCTGGAAGTCCCACTGGCGCCAGCAGGACATCGGCCGGCGTCTGGCCGTCTGCCCCAGCTGGCTGGAGCCGCAGGGCGCCGATCAGCGCCGGGTGCTGCGCCTTGATCCCGGCAGCGCTTTCGGCACCGGCACCCATGAGAGCACGCTCCTGCTGCTGGAATGGCTGGACGACCTGGCCGACGAGCGCGGACCGCAGGGCCTGGCCACCCTCACCGTCCTGGACGCCGGCTGTGGCACAGGCATCCTGGCCCTGGCCGCCCTCAAACTGGGCGCCGCCTTCGCCCTGGGCATCGACCACGACCCCGCCGCCGTGGCCGTGGCCCGGCAAAACGCCCACGCCAACGGTTGCCGGCTCAACAGCCACTTCCTGACCTCCGACCCGCGCCAGCTTGGCCCCGAGTACCGCTTCGACCTGGTGCTGGCCAACATCCAGCGCAGCGTGATCGAGGAATACTTCCACGATCTGCTGCGCGTGACGGCGGCGGGCGGGCGCTTGTGGCTGGCCGGCCTGCTGGCGGACGAGGAGCAGGCGATCCGCGTCCTGGCCGACGAATGGGGACTCCCGGCGCCCGACCTGCGCCGCAAAGGCGAGTGGATTGCCATGGGCCTGATCCGGCCGGACCACTGCGAGGTGTGAATGGTCGCCCTGGTCGTCCACATCGGGGAGGGCTGCACCCATGTCCTCCTGGCCAGCAACCGGCGGGAGGATGTGGCGGAACAGGCCGGCCCGCGTCGCCGCACCATCCTGGATGGACCCCCGGCGGGCAGTGAGGACGAAGAGCGCCACAACCGGCTCTTCATTTTGCACGACCAGTTGCTGCGCAACGGCGCCGACCTCTCGTTGCGCTACCGGCAGGCCCTCGAACCCGCCCTGCGCGAAACCTTGCTGCGCCAGGCGGCCGAGGCCGTCCACCGTTTCCGCGGTTTGGCCGGCAGGGTGATGGTGGCGGCCAGTGCCGACCTGCTGGTCGAGCCCGCCCAACCGACGCAGGACCCCCTTGTCGCCGAATTCCAGCGCCAGCTTGACATGGAGCTGCGCGTCCTCACGCCCGCCGACGAGGCCCTCTGGCTGCTGCGCGGCGTGCGCGGCATCTACCCCACCGGTGAGCTGGCCTGCGTGCAGACCGGACATTGGCGGACGGTGGGCGCCTGGGAGATTCCCGGCCGCCTGCCGCAACTGCAGAATTGGGCCTGCGGCTGCAGCCGGCCCGCCGATCCGGCCGCCGGTGGCGCCGCCTTCCCTGGCCTGCGATCACCGACCGGACAGCCGCTCTATGTGGCGGGCGAGCATGTCTGGCAGTGCGCCGCCCTGCACATCGGCCTCACCTTCCACAACATGGACCTGCTGGACGATACCATCCTTGACGACAAAGACCTGCGCGGGCTGGATGGGCTGTTGGGCGGCCTCAGCATCGAGGAGCGCAATCTGATCCCCATGGTGGGCGGCCAAGGCGACTGCCTGCCTGAAGCCCTGCGGTTGCTGCGCCAGTTGCTGGCCGAGAGCGGGGCCACGCGCCTGCAGGTTTGCAGCCGGGGACTGGCCCACGGGCTGGCCTCCCACCTCCTCTACGAGGGCCGTGCGCGCCCGGCATGACCGGTCTCCTCCGCCCGGCTTGTTCCGGCGCCACCGGGCAAGTCCAAGCCGCGTGCCCTATTTTGGGCGTCAATCAAACAGGAAGAACGCCATGCCCACCTACGAGTACAGCTGCCAGGCCTGTGGCCATGCGCTGGAGGCCTTCCAACCCATGACCGCCGAGCCGCTGCACGACTGCCCGGTCTGCGGGGCACCCTCCCTGCGTCGCCTCATCTCACGGGGCGCGGGTATGATCTTCAAGGGCACCGGTTTCCACGCCACTGATTACCGCAAGGGCGGACCGGCGGGAGGCAAGGAGGGGGGCGAGTGCCCGGTGGCCGATGGCAAGCCTGAGGCCAAGCCGGCCGGGTGCGGCGGGGGCTGCGCCTGCCATGGGGGGCAGTGAATAGTGACCGGTGACCGGTGATCAGTGATCAGTGATGGGTCGCCGGCTTCACCCACGGTGTCCAGTGTTCGGTGTCCAATGCCCAGTGATCGGCGTCCGGCGTTGGGTCGCGGGCATCGCCCACGGTGAGCGGTGTCCGGTGTCCAGTGATGGGTCGCGGGCATCGCCCTCGGTGAATGGCATTCCCCATCCGCACCCATCCCTGCGCTCCGTCATGTTGATCACCAACCCGGGGCGTTGCCCCAGGCTGGTATGGATCGCGCCGTTGGCGCGGATTTGCCCCACGATGGGTGACACACTCGGAGGGCACCACCCCCGGCGCCGGTTGGTAGATTGCGGTCCGATGGGAACCCATAAGCGCCACGCAGACCACGACCCGACCGATCCCGGACGGCACGGCCGCGAACTCTACGATCTGGCCGAACTCTACGACATTGCCTACGACTGGGATGTCGCCCGCGAACTCCAATTCGTGCTGGCCTGCATGGAATTCTATGGCGCGGGCGAGCCCTCCCGTCTGCTCGAGCCCGCCTGCGGCACCGGCCGCAATCTCGTCTGCCTGGGACGGATGGGACTGGAGGCCCTGGGCTATGATGTGAACCCCGCCGCCCTTGCCTTCGCGCAGGATCGACTGCGGGAGGAGAACCTGGGCGAGCGCTGCCGGGTCCAGCCCGGTGGCATGGCGGACTTCCGCTCATCGGAGCGCTTCCAGGGCGCCTACACGGCGATCAACTCCTTCCGCTACCTGCTCACCGACGAGGAGGTGGCCGCCCACCTGCAGGCCACGGCGGCCATGCTGGAACCGCGCGGCGTCTATGTGATCGACCTGAGCTACGCCATGCCGCCCCGGGTGCGGCCGCGGGTCATCCGCTGGAGTGCCCGCCGCGGCGACACGCGGATCAAGGTCTGCTGGCGCACGAAAGAGGACCGCGCCGCCCGCCGCTCCCTGGAGACCTGCACGCTGGAGGTCCAGGGGCCGCCGGTGCGCGCGATCGAGACGCGGCACACGACCCGTCTCTGGCGGCCGGGGGAGTTCCGCGCCATGGTCGAGGAGAACGGCTTCCGCCTGGAGGCCATCTACGACGCGGCCTACCGCCACCTGCCGGACGAGCCTCTTCCCCATGGCGGGTTGGACAATCTCTACCACGTGCTGGTGAAGGACTGAAGGCCGTCCACCCAGCTTTCGCCGGGTTGGCAGCACATGTCAACCCGCGCCGGGAAGGCGACCAAGGGTCCGTCCTTTGAGCGTTACCTTCCAGCCGTCGCCGTAAGCAAGGGGCACCCATGAAGCGACTTCTCCTCCCGGGGCTGCTGGCCCTCTCCCTGGTCCTGCCGGGCTGCCGTGAGGTCGACCATCGGGTGACCATCACCCTCTGGCACCAGATGGTGCCGGCCGAGCGGGCCATCCTCGACGAGCTCATCGCCCACTACGAGGACCAGCACCGCGGCGTCCGGGTGCGGGCCCTCTACAAGGAAACGGAGGAGCTGCGCAGCGGCTTCCAGGCCTCGGCCCTGGCCGGCAGCGGGCCGGAACTGGTCTACGGCCCCTCCGACGTGATCGGCCCCTTCCAGACGATGGGCATCATCCGCGACATGACCCCCTGGCTGCACGCCCGTGAGCAGGACGACTTCATCGATGGGGCGCTCACCTGGCTCCCCAGCCGCGAGGAAGGGCGGGCCGGCGCCCTCGAGCTGCTGCAGGTGGGGGACCGCATCGGCAACCACCTGGCGCTGGTGGTGAATGGCAACTATCTGCCCCAACCGCCCGCCACCGACGAGGAATTCATCCGTCTGGCCCGCGAGCAGACGCGGGATCTGGACGGGGACGGCCGCATCGACCGCTACGGCGTCGCCTGGAATTACACCGAGCCCTTCTTCGTGATTCCCTTCATCACCGGCTTCGGCGGCTGGCTCTTCGACCGCGGCGATCCCACCCAGACCACGCCCGACCTGGACACGCCGCAGTCCGTGGCGGCCTTCCGCTACATCCTCGCCCTGCGCGACGAGCACAAGGTGATGCCGGTCAGCTGTGATTACGAGGATGCCGACGGCCTCTTCAAGGAGGGGCGCTCGGCCATGATCATCAACGGGGACTGGAGCTGGGGGGACTACCTGGCCCGGCCCGAGCTGAAGGCCTACGTGGCGCCCCTGCCCACCGTCCTCTCCACCGGCTTGCCCATGGGACCCATGGTGGCGACCAAGGGCTATTCCCTCAATGTCAACGCCCAGGGGGCGCAGGCCGACGAGGCGATGGCCCTGGTGCGCTTCCTCACCTCCGCCCCGGTGCAGGAACGCTTCATGACGGAGCTGAAGACCCTGCCCTCGCGCCGCGAACTGCTCGATCACCCCCTCCTCGCCAGCGATCCCACCCTGCGCGCCAGCGCCATCCAAATGCGGAACGGGCACGCCATGCCCGTCGTGGCGGAGCTGCGCGCCGTCTGGGACGCCATGAAGCCGCGCTACCAGGCCCTGCTGGGGGGCTCCGAGACGCCGGAGCAGGCCGCCCGCGGCATGCAGGCCGATGCCGAGACGCGCATCCGCACCATGAACCAGGAGCTGGAGCCCACCGCCTTCGTGGCTGTTTTCAAAGCCCTGCTCTTCGCCGCCCTGGCCGCCCTTGTCTGGTGGCAACGGAGCAGCCTGGGCCTCTTCCTGCGGGATTGGCGCCGCCACAAGCTGGCCTACCTCTTCGTCCTGCCCAGTTTCGTGGTCATCGCCGCCACCATCGTCTACCCCTTCTTCTACAACGTGGTGCTCTCCCTCTCCAACATGAGCCTGCGCCACTTCCAGGACTGGCAGATGATCGGCCTGCACAACTACGTCCAGGTCTTCCGTGAGAACGTCTTCTGGAGCGTGCTGCTCAAGACGGTGATCTGGACCGTGGTCAACGTGGGTTTCCACGTGGTGCTGGGCGTCTTCCTGGCCGTGGTGATCAACGGCCCGGTGGCGGGCAAGAGCCTCTACCGCGTGCTGCTCATCATCCCCTGGGCGGTGCCCAGCTACATCACGGCGCTCACCTGGCGGGGCATGTTCAACCCGGAATACGGCGCCGTCAACCTCATCGGCAGCCAGCTCTTCAACCTGCCCATGATCGACTGGATGAAGGATCCGACCGCCGCCTTCATCGCCTGCATCACCACCAACGTCTGGCTGGGCTTCCCCTTCATGATGGTGATCGCCCTGGGCGGGCTGCAGGCCATTCCCCAGGAGCTCTACGAGGCGGCGCGGGTGGACGGCGCCAGCCGCTGGACGCAGTTCCGCCGCATCACGCTGCCGCTGCTCAAGCCGGTCATGCTGCCCGCGGTGACCCTGGGCACGGTGTGGACCTTCAACCAGCTCAACGTCATGTGGCTGGTCTCCAATGGCGGCGAGCCCAGCGACAAGACGCACATCCTCGTCTCCTACGTCTACAAGGCGGTCTTCAACCTCTACCAGTACGGCTACGGGGCGGCGCTCTCCATGGTGATCTTCTTCATCCTGCTCGCCTTCTCCATCTCCTTCCTGAAGCGCACCAGCGCCACCAAGGCCGTGTACTGAGCCGGGAGCGAACCATGAAAGAAGCCCGCATCCTGACCCTGGCCCGCCACCTGGTGCTGGTCGTCTTCAGTCTCATCGCCGTCTATCCGCTGCTCAATGTGATCACCATCTCGCTGCGGCCGGGAGACAAGCTGCGCTCCACCAGCCTGGCGCTCATTCCGGAAGGCGCCAGCCTGCGCAGCTACGCGGCCCTCTTCACCGAGCACGAGTTCCTCACCTGGTTGTGGAACAGCCTGCTTGTCTCGGCGGTGGTGACGGCCACGGGCGTGGCCCTGGCCGCCATCGGCGGCTACGCGTTCAGCCGCTTCAAGTTCGTGGGGCGGGACGCCGGCATGCTCGCCCTCATGACGACGCAGATGTTCCCCGCCACCATGCTCCTGCTGCCCCTCTACATCATGATCGCCAAGCTGCATCTGGTGAACACCTTCCTTGGCCTGATGGTGCTCTACACGGCAACGGCGCTGCCCTTCTGCCTCTGGCAGATGAAGGGTTTCTACGACACCATCCCCGTCTCCTTGGAGGAGGCGGCGCGCATCGACGGCTGCACCCCTTTCCAGGCCTTCCGCAAGGTGGTCCTGCCCCTGGCCAGCCCGGCCCTCGTCATCACCGCCCTCTTCTCCTTCATGGCCTCGTGGTCGGAATACATCGTGGCGGCGCAGGTGCTGCAGGAGAGCGATTTGTTCACCTTGCCCCTGGGCCTGAAGAGCTTCCAGGCCAGCATGAGCACGCAGTGGGGCTACTACGCGGCGGCCAGCGTGCTGGTGAGCGTGCCGGTGATGGTCATCTTCATCGCCCTGTCGCGCTATCTCGTCAGCGGATTGACGCTGGGGGCGGTCAAGGAATGAGCCTGGGCTTCCTCAATGAGCTGCTCCACGGCAACATGGTCGTCGAGCGGGTGGACAGCCGGCTCCTGCGCGGCAATCCGCTGGGCGATCCCCCCATCCGCCATTGCCCGGTCTACCTGCCGCCGGGATATCACGCCGCGACGCGGCGATACCCCCTGGTGCTGATCCTTGCCGGGCAGTTCGGCAACAGCGCGGGGTGGCTGGGCTTCCGCGCCTTCGACGAGAACATCTTCCAGCTGGCCGACCGTCTCATGGCGCAGGGGGCGATGTCCCCTGCCGTGCTGGCCTTCCCCGACTGCTTCACCCGCTACGGTGGCGGCCAATACTTGGATTCCGCGGGCACCGGTCCCTACCAGAGCCATCTTGCCGACGAGCTGCTGCCGCTGCTGGACGCCCACTTCCGCTTGCGCGGCGATGCCGCGGGACGGGCCGTGGCCGGCAAGTCCAGCGGTGGTTTCGGCGCCTTGCGCCTGGCCATGGCCCGGCCGGGACTTTTCGCCCACTGCGCCTGCAGCGCGGGCGACCTCCACTTCGACATGACCCTGCGCCCCGAGATCGCCCGTCTGCCCGCGGCGCTGGCCCGCTTGGGCGGCCTCGCCGCCTTCCTCGAGCGCCTGCCCGCCCTGCGCAAGCTGGGCGCCGACGAGGCCTGCGCCCTCAACCTGCTGGCCCTGGCCAGCGCCTATTCGCCGACCAGGGAGCCCCCCGGCTTCCGCCTGCCCATCGATCCGGCGAGCGGCGAGCTGGACGAGGAGGTCTTCGCCCTCTGGCGGGCCCAGGATCCTGCCGAGCGGCTTTCGGCCCATCGGGCCGAACGCGACGCCCTCGCCGCCCTGCGCACCCTCTACCTGGAGGCCGGCGACCGCGACGAGTTCCACGCCGAGCTGGGCGCCCGCGTCTTCGCCCACCGCTGCCGCGCCCAGGGCATCGACCTCATCCACCGCGAGTACGAGGGCGGCCACTTCGGCGCCACCTGGCGCTGGGGGGAGATGCTGCCCCTGCTCCTGGAGCGGATGGCGTGAGTCCCGTGAGGTCGCCGGGTACCTTGGCCGCCGGTAAGCCAGAGACCGCAAGGTCTACCGTCAGCAGCTTCGAGCATCAGGATCTGGTGGTCCTGGCAGGATGGCTGGGGTTGTCCCCGCCAGGCGTGAGCAGGCAGAGCTTCCAAGATCTTGAGTTGCCCGCGCTGGCCCGTCATCTGGCCCCCGGGGGATCCCCGTGTGCTCAACTGGCCCTCCTGGCCCGCATCACCAACCCGGGTGGTGCGGTGCCACCCTCCAAGGGCCATCGTCCGGGTTTCCGCTTCGGCAGGTCGACTCTCGCCCGTCTGCGCCGGTTGGACTGCCAAATGGTTCTGCGATCACGCCACGACGACCTGCCCCGCTGGGTTGAATGGGTATTGCCGCTGCTTCCATGGCCAGCCCTGGGACTCCTGTTCCTGTCCGTCCTCTTCAGCCAAGTCCGTCTTTTGCTGGTCCTGTCAGGCTTGGCCAACCTGGCTGTGGCTTACTGGCTCAAGCGACGCGTCGAGGCATCCTGCTGGCGTGAGATTATCACCGTGCGCTTCTTGGCTGCGCGCAGGGGTCCGGGGGCCACACTTGGCTCCCTTTGGATGTGGCTGGATGACGCGGTTCGTTGGGATCCCACCGGTCTTGTCGAGTACTTGCGCATCGCCCTGGGTCTGGAGGCGGCGGGCTACGCCCAGGCGAACGACCTCCTGCGGAACCACCCGCATGAGATCGGACGATGCTTGTTGGAAGTGGGGGAGCGGGAGCTGGAGTCCTGTTCACGGGTGGGGAACTTGTTGGTGGAGGGGACCTGGACGGCTGATGCTCACCTCGTGGTGGAGGGGCTGCGCCATCCTCTGGTGGATTCCTGCCAGCCGCTCTCCTTGTCGAGTAGAGCGCAGGTTGTGATCATCATGGGCGACAACATGTCGGGCAAGTCCACCCTCTTGCGCGCGCTGGGCCTGGACATCCTTCTGCGCCAGTCGCTGGGCCATGGCTGCTCCCAATCCCTGGGCCTGCCCACGGCCAGGATGGAAAGCGTCATCGCCAAGACCGACAACCGCGCAGCCGGCGAGAGCCTCTTCTTCCGGGAGCTGTGCGCCACGCGTGAGGCCCTGGACCGCCTTGCGCTTGAAGGCGGATGGCTCCTGCTGGACGAGCCCTTCTCGGGCACGCGTCGGGCCATCCGACATGCCTTGACGCGGGCCGTCCTGGAGGTCTCCGCCCATCGGCGGATCCGCTTCCTCATCGTCACCCATGATGATGGCCTCGAAGTGGCGGGCGCGGAACGCTTCCATTTGGTGGTGGATCCCCCGGAGGCGGGCGGCGGTCGCCACCTTCGCCAGGTCGCCCCCCCCACATGGGACACCGAGAACCTGCTGCGCCGGGCGGGCATGCCCGAGTCTGTGGTGGAGCGCTTCCGCCTCCATCTGTCCGCCCAGGACCCCTGCACCTGACAAGGAGAAGGAGTCATGCTGCTGCTTCATCGCCGTGATCTTGGATGCGCCGTACTGCATGGGGATGCCGGCGAGCTGCCCACGATCGTCCGCCGCAGGAGCCAGGCCCGGGCGCTCAATGCCTGCATGATGTTGTCCATGCTTGGTCTGGTGCCCTTCCTTGTGCGACCGCCGGGCGGCGAGACGGGATTCGGTGTGGGCATCCCTCTGTTCGTGATTTCGCTGATCTGGTGCCGCCAAGCCTATTTCCGGCGCCTGAGCCTCCCCGGCGCCACGCCGCGACGCGCCCCGGATCGCAGGCATCTCCGGCTTGTCATGGTTTGGGCCGTGGCCATCGCCGTGGTCATCGCCCTCGTGGGAAAGATCCTGGCAGGGGCCTCCGGCGAGGACCTGCGCCAAGCCTGGATCGCCAGTGGCGCGGTCACGGCCGCGGGCCTGATCGGCTTGGCCTGGAACCTGAGCCGCCTGCCGCGGGCGCAGGATTGATCCATCCTGGCCTGCTGATGAGTGCCACGTCCAGTGTCCTAACCAGGGGCGGCCCTATCTTGGACCCATGATCTCGCCTGCCGCCCATCCCGCCCGTTGGTGGCGCCCCCTCGACCAGGGCCGCGTCCTCTGCGAGCTGTGCCCGCGGGACTGCCGCCCCGGCCCCGGCCAGCCCGGCTTCTGCCTCATCCGCCGCAACGAGGGAGGCGCCCTCGTCACCGACGGCTGGAACGCCGGCATCGGTTTCGCGGCCGATCCCATCGAGAAGAAGCCCCTCCACCACGTCCATCCCGGCAGCCGCGTCCTCTCCTTCGGCACGGCGGGCTGCAACCTGGGCTGCGTCTTCTGCCAGAACTGGACCATGAGCCAGGCGCGCGAGGCCCTGGGCCGCATGGAGCGCGCCACGCCGGCCATGATCCTGCGCGCCGCCGCCAGCCAGGGCTGTCGCGGACTGGCCTTCACTTACAACGAGCCCGTCATCTTCGGGGAGTTCCTCATCGCCTGCGCCGAGGCCGCCCAGGAGGCGGGCCTTTACACGGTGATGGTGAGCAACGGCTATGTGCGCCTGCCGGCGGCGCGGGAGATCTTCGCCCCCATCGACGCCGTCAACATCGACCTCAAGAGCTTCCGCGATTCCTTCTACCGCAACCTGGCCCGGGGCCGCCTCGCCCCCGTGCTGGAGACGCTGCGCTGGCTGCGCCGCGAGACAAACGTGTGGCTCGAGCTGACCACCCTGCTCATTCCCGGTAAAAACGACGGCGACGAGGAGCTGGGCGAGCTGTGCCGCTGGGTGGCCGGCGAGCTGGGCCCGCCCACGCCCCTCCACCTGAGCGCCTTCCACCCGGACCACAAGCTGACGGACCTGCCGCGCACGCCGGTGGAGACGCTGCGGCGGGCCCGGGCCATCGCCCGGCGAGCCGGCCTCCAGCATGTCTACCTGGGCAACCTGCCCCTGGCCGAGGGTCGCGACTCCTGCTGCCCCGCCTGCCAGGAAACAGTGGTGAAGCGGCCCTTGGGGGGCGCGGCGTGCTGCCACCTCCGGGGGGGGCGCTGCCCTTCGTGCGGGAAGGTCCTGCCCGGCCTCTGGCCATCCTGACCACCTCAAGAGTGGATTGCCTGCCACGCGCCGCCGATAGAGTGGCTTCGCACTGGCTGTTTCCATCATACAACCGAGGAGGAACAGGTGAATCCGTCCATCCCGCTTGCACCGGCTCCCAGTTTCACCCCCTCATGCGGGCTGCTTCGGCCTTCCCGGTGATGACCGACCCAGCCAAGGTTGATTGTCCACCAGGCGTCCGCCAGATCGGCCTGCTCCTGAGCAGGACGGAGGACGAGATCGCCTTGAGCCGAGGCCTTCCCGATTTGGAGGTGGCGACCTTCGATCACCAAGCCCTGGACACCGGCGTGCCACGCCTGCCCGATCTCCTCATCGTGGACAAGACCAGCGCCACCCAGCATCTCCCGCTGCTCACCCGGCTGCGCCACATCTCGCCCGGACTGCTCATCATGCTGCTCCATGAACGAGGTTCGTCGGAGCTTCAACGCGTGCCCCGGGAGATCGGTGCCCTGCTTCCCATTGTTCCGCAGGCGCAGGATATGGGCGAGCTGGCCAAACAGATCCAGAGCCACCTCGCGGACCAACCGGGCAGGGCGGCCACCGTCCTGCTGGTGGAGGACGAGCAGAACCTGCGGGATCTGGCCGCCTACTACCTGCTCCTGCAAGGCTATGCCGTTTTCCAGGCGGAGGACGGGCAGGAAGCGATGACCATCTTTGAGGCGCACCAGCCGGATCTGATCCTGAGCGACCTCTACATGCCGCGCATGAACGGCTTCAAGCTGCTCATGGAGGTGAAGAACCGCACGCCCGCCATGCCCCTGCTGATGATGACGGGGTACAGCTCGGCGGCACAAGCCGTGGGCATGACCCGATACTCGCGGGTCTCCCTCATGCCCAAGCCCTTCCGTCTGACCGAGCTGGGAAGAAACATCCGCACCCTGCTGGAGGAATAGCCATGGCCGAGCAAGCCGCCCACCTTCGTCGGACGCGCCAAGCCGTGCTGGACTGCATCGACGTGCTGGACACCTTGCCCTCCCTGCCCCACGTGGTCACGGACATGCTGCGCCTCATCGCCGATGAGGACTACGCCATGGAAGACCTGAAGAGCCTGGTGCAGCAGGATCCAACGCTGACGGCGCGCGTGTTGCGCCTGGCCAACAGCGCCCATTACGGCAGGCAGAAGGAGATCGACTCCCTGCAGGAGGCCCTCATCCTGCTGGGCGGGTCCGAGATCCACCGCCTGGTGACTACCGCCTCCATCATGAGGAGCCTGTCCGGCGGCTTCGGCGCCGACCGGGTCCTGGACCAGATCGACTTCTGGTCCCATTCCCTGGGGACGGCGGAGCTGGCCCGCGGGATCGCGAGCGCCTTTCGCCTGCAGTTCCGGGGAGCGGATTTCACAGCAGGCCTGTTGCACGACGTGGGCAAAGTCGTGCTCGATCAGTACTTCCACCCGGAGTTCCGCGAATGCCTGGAGGTGGTGGAACACCAGGGGCTCCCTCTATTCGAGGCCGAGCGCAAGGTGCTGGGCATCGACCATGCCGAGGCGGGCTACTTCCTGGCCACCCGCTGGGGTTTGCCCGAGAACCTGCGCGCCGTCATGCGCGACCACCACGCGTTCATGCCGGATCATCCCAACGCCGTCCTGACCTCCTGCGTGCGCCTGGCCGACGTCCTCGTCAAGGAGGGGGACATGGCCTGCCTGGGTGAGCGCAGCCCCTGGGATGCGGTCCTCGATCCCGCCTGGGGCCTGCTCTGCCGGACGGCGGGCCAGCAGGGGAGGGATGCGCACGAGGAGATCCTGGCCAAGGTGCGCGCCAGCGTCCTGGACGTCCGCGGGCAAGTGCGGGCCATGGTGGGCGAACTGTCGGCATAGAAGCTGATGGGCTGGTGGACCGGATCTCGTGGAATGTCGGCTGATGATGCGTCCACGTCGCCCAGCGCTTGGCGCAGCCCTGCTCGTTCACGTACCGCGGTGGTGTCTGTCCCGGCCCTGGGCTGAACCTGCCCGCCCGCCGGGACGATAAGGAGGCATGACCGGCGGAGCGTCGATCGCCCCGCCCCCCGACCAGGCGGTTGGAAGAGCATGACCACCGCCCGTCCACTTGCATGGCGCGGTCAGTTTGTCCGTGTGCGAGGAAGGCCGCCTCCTTGGCCAGCGAGATCCTGGAGGGGACAAGCTCGCTCGACCTGGACCACCTGCCGGACGTGACTCCACGAGCCCTGGCCCCGAGCCAGGAGGGCGTGCAACGTGCCACCGGCATCGTGCAGGCCATCAAGGAGAAGCGCGCCAGCCAGGAGCATCCGGAGCTGGGGCTCATCCGCATCCGCACAATGACCACGCCGACTGAACCTGTGATCGAGGTGGAGGATGACAGGGCCGGCATTCCGGCCATGGTGCCTCTCCACATCTTCGAGCCCTACTACACGACCAGGGACGTGGGCAAGGGCACGGGCCAGGGTCTGGCCGTCACGCGCAACGTGGTCGTGGAAAACATGGAGGACGTGTCGACGTGGCGTGCGAAGCCGAGGCGGGATCCATCTTCCGGGTTGTTTTCCCTTGATACCGTTGACGGCCCTTCTCCAGGAGACCTTCGATGAGTGAGGACATCAAGGCCCGCGTGCTCTTCGTGGATGACGACCCGAACATCCTCGACAGCTTCCGCCGCACCTTCCGCGCACACTTGGACTTCGACACCGCGGATTGCGGCCAGACCGCCCTTGTGATGCTGCGTGAGCAGGGTCCCTACGCCGTCGTCGTCAGCGATCAACGCATGCCGCAAATGACCGGCATCGCGCTGCTGCGTGAAGTGCACAAGGCCTTCCCGGACATCGTGCGCATCATGCTCACCGGCAACGCCGACCAGCAGACGGCCATCGAGGCGGTCAACAACGGGCACATCCACCGCTTCCTGACCAAGCCCTGTCCGCCGGCCACCATTCTCAACGCTGTCCAGGAGGGTCTGCGCATCTGGACCCGGCAGCAAACGGAGCGCGAGCTGCTGGAGCAAACGCTGGCCGGCAGCCTGCGCGTCATGACGGAGGTCCTGGCCACCATCCATCCGGCCACGGCCGACCAGAACCAGCGCATGCTGCGCATGATGCGCCACGTGGTCAAGACCCTTCATTTGTCCAATGGCTGGCAGTATGATATCGCCGCCATGCTCTCCCAGATCGGGTGCATCGCGCTTGATGCGGACCTGCTGGCCCGGGTCAACGCCGGCTACGAACTTGGCAAGGAGGACGAAGGGCTCTTCCAGGCCCATCCCGAGGTGGGGGCCCGCCTCATCCGGCACCTGCCCCGCCTGGACACGGCGGCGGCGATGATCGCCCTGCAGTTCACCCCCCTTGGTGAGAAACTCGACAAGCCGCTGGCTGACCTGAGTCCGGCCGAAATCGGCGGGCACATCCTTCAAGTGGCCGTGCGTGTCGACCAGGCCATGCGGCGTGGCAGTTCCTACAAGGCGGCCTTGGAGACGTTGAAGGGGAGGGCCGCCGGCGTGCGCCAGGATGTGCTGTCCGCGCTGCATGGCTTAGGTCTGGAGTCCGTCGTCTTGGAGAGCAAGCCGGTCCGCATGAGGGACCTGCGCATCGGGCAGTTGTTGGCCGACGACATCCAGGCCAGCAATGGAATCACACTCGCGGTCAAGGGCCAGATCATTTCGGATTTGATGCTGGAGCGCATCCGCGCCTTCGATCGTGGGGTGGGTCTGCGCGAGCCCTTTCTCATCATGGTGCCTTTGGCAGATGAGCAGACCGGCGACCTGCCCGCCGACGCAGGCCCCGGCGCCAAACGGGACTGAGGAACCCACCAGCCGTCCTTTTCAGCTTGCGTCTTGCTGTCACAGGACCTTCGCGCAGGCAAAGAGCCAGGACCCGCAAATCGTATCGGGTCAAGTCGCCCACCGCCAATTCCTGCGAGCAGAGAAAAGCTCAAAATCTGCTCAACGGCCCCCTCCTGAACAGGTCCCCGATTTCTAGGTTGTTGTCCGTATCCATCTGAGCATGATCGACTGACCAGGGATCAACCCAAGCGGCAAAGGACATCCGGTGGGACACGGGTGTGTCAGTGGCGGGATCCAGGAGACCAAAGTGAAGAGGGCGCGGCATGGGCAAGCCAAATGCATGGAATTGGGTGGCGGTTACCGCCCTGATTGGGGCTGTGGTCGGCGGCGGCCTGTACCACATGAGTAAGCGTGCGGACCTGCGGCGGGAGGTCGAACACGATCTGCTCATCCTGGCGGACTTCAAGGCGAAGGAGATCGCCAACTGGTTCCATGAGCGCCAGGCCGACGCCTCCATCCTGAGCCAGAGCCTCTCCTTGTCCAAGGACGTCTCCCTGCTGCTGGATCGACCGGCGGTCGGCGGCGCCACCGGGGCGGACCGTCACTTGGCCGCCGCTGTCCTCCAGCGGCTGTTCACCAGCTACTGCGAGGCCTACGGCTATTCCCAGGTGCAATTGGTTGACGGCCATGGGCGGGTTGTGGCCAGCGCCACCGGGGAGCCTTCGGATGTGGATCCGCTCATGCTGGATGTCGTGGTGGAGGCGATGAAGGGCGGCGATGTCCGCCTTGTGGACCTGCACACCTGCGCCAACGAGGCCAGGCCGCACTTGAGTCTGATGGCGCCCGTGCGGGCCCTGCATGCCCCGGGGGATCCGCCCGCTGGTGTGGTTGTTCTCATGTCGCGGGCGGGCGACGTCCTCCATCCCTTGATCCAGGCCTGGCCCCGGCCCAGCCGGACAGGTGAGACCCTGCTCGTTCGGCAGGAAGGGGACAGCATCCTGTTCCTCAATGATTTGCGCCACCCGCCCCAGCCCGCGCTGTCAATGCGCTTGCCATTGACCACGCCGGGCCTGCCCGCCGCCCGGGCGCTGGCGGGGGAGATGGGCGTGATGCGGGGCGTCGACTACCGCGGCGTGGATGTGCTGGCCGCCGCCGCACCCGTGGCCGGCACCCCCTGGGCCATCATCGCCAAGGAGGACGCGGCCGAGGCCATGTCCGTCATGCGGCACGAATCAACCCTTATCCTCCTGATGATCGCCGCCCTGCTGTTGGCGGCCGGCGGCACCCTCGCCTTGCTGCGCCAGCGCGAAGCACGACGCCACCTGCAGGACCAATTGGAGAAGGAGTGGGAGCTGGGCCGCGCGGCCCGCCGCCACCAGGTTGTTCTGCATTCCATCGGCGATGCGGTGATTTCCACCGACGCCCAGGGCCGGGTGGAGCTGATGAATCCCGAGGCGGAGTGGCAGACCGGCTGGACCTTGTCCGAGGCGCGGGGCCGGCCACTGGAGGAGGTCTTCCACATTGTCAACGAGGATACGGGCAAGGTTGTTGAAAGCCCGGTGACCAAGGTCATCCGCGAGCGCAAGGTGGTGGGCCTGGCCAACCACACCAAGTTGGTGACACGCTCGGGTGCGGGGCACCCCATCGCCGACAGCGGAGCACCCATCGAAGAGGACGACGGCTCCTTGTCCGGCGTGGTGCTGGTTTTCAGGGACCAGACTGGAGAGCGCGCAGCGCAACGGATCCTGACCGAGAGCGAGGCCCGCTTCCGCGCCACCTTCGAACAGGCGGCCGTGGGCATGGCGCACACCGATCCGGAGGGTCGCGTCCTGCGGGTGAACCAGGCGGCCTGCCACATGCTGGGCTACAGTTTCGCGGAGCTGGCCGCCATGACCTATCAGCAGGTCAGCCATCCGGAGGAGCTGGCCGAGGATCTGGCCACGCGCGGCAGGCTCCTGACCGGCTCCGAGTCCTCCTACACGCGCGAGAAGCGTCTGGTGCGCAAGGACGGCAGTCTTTTGTGGGTCGAGGTGACCGTCTCCCTGGTGCGCAGCGAGGACGGCACCCCGGCCTACTTCTTCTCCGTCCTGCAAGACATCACACGACGCAAGGCGGAGGAGTCCCGGCGCCTTCTGCTGCAGTCCGCCGTTGAGCAGGTGGGCGAGACCGTCTTGCTGACGGACGCGGCCGCCACCATCGTATTCGTGAATCCGGCCTTTGAACAGACCACGGGTTACACGCGAGACGAGGTCTTGGGAAGGAATCCGCGCATGCTGAAGAGCGGTCGGCATGGTCCCGAGTTCTATCAGGAGATGTGGGAGGTCCTGACCAGGGGCGAGGTCTTCAAATGCCAAATGGTCAACAAACGCAAGGATGGAAGCCTGTTCACAGAGCATGCGACCATCGCGCCCGTGCGCGGCCCCATGGGCGATGTCACGCACTACGTGTCCGTGAAGCGGGACATCACGCTGGAGATCGAGCTGGAACAACAACTGCGCCAATCCCAGAAAATGGAGGCGGTGGGGCGCCTGGCCGGCGGCGTGGCCCACGATTTCAACAACATCCTGCAGGCCATGCTGGGCTATGGCAACATGCTGCAGGCGACCCTCCCGGCCGGCAGCGAGGAGGCCGAGTTCGTGGATGAGATCGTCAATGGCGCCGAACGCGCCGCGGCCCTCACGCGGCAACTTCTGGCCTTCAGCCGCAAGCAGAACATCCAGCCGCGCGTGTTGAATCTCAACGACACGATCGTGGGCATGCTGAGACTGCTGGGCCGCCTCATCACCGAGGACATCGACCTCCAATGGCACCCGGGCCACGACCTGCATCCGGTCTTGATGGATCCGGAGCAAATCAACCAGATCCTGGTCAACCTGGTGGTCAATTCCCGAGATGCCATTGACGGGGCGGGCACTGTCACCATCGAGACGGCAGCGGCTGTCTTCGACGACGAGTATTGCGCCCATCATGACGGGGCCATTCCCGGGAACTACGTCCTGCTGGCGGTGAGCGACACGGGGTGCGGCATGGACGACGAGGTCCGCGTCAAGATCTTCGAGCCCTTCTTCACGACCAAGGAACTGGGCAAAGGAACGGGCTTGGGGCTGGCCACGGTCTACGGCATCGTGAAGCAGAACAATGGCTACATCAATGTTTACAGCGAAGTGGGCCGTGGCGCCACCTTCCGCATCTACTTGCCGGAGGTAGCGGACGGGGTTGTGGTGCGGGACGTGGCGGAGGCGGGCAAGGCCCTGCGGGGAGGCAGTGAGACCATCCTGCTGGTGGAGGACGAGATGCCCCTGTTGCGCTTTGCCGAGCACCTGCTCACAAGCATGGGCTACACGGTCCTGGCCGCGGGCAGCCCCATGCGGGCCTTGGAGTTGGCCCGGTCCTGCGGGGTCCCCATCCATTTGCTGTTGACGGACGTGGTGATGCCGCAAATGAGCGGCCGCGACCTTCACGCCGCGCTGCGGGAGAAGCAGGGCGAATTGAAATGCCTCTACATGTCCGGCTACACCAGCAACGTCATCGCGCACCGGGGCATCCTGGAGGAAGGCGTGCACTTCCTGGCCAAGCCCTTCACGAGAAAGGAGCTGGCCTTGAAGCTCCGGTCCATCCT
Organism: bacterium; assembly: GCA_030685015.1. Lineage (NCBI taxonomy): Bacteria > bacterium. Next base: position 8,958 of record JAUXWS010000102.1, on the reverse strand, counting down.
GGATTCCTGATCGGCGGCCCCATCCCCGCCCGCGACACCTGCCGCCCCGCCTGCCGGGGGTTAGTGGACCGAATCACGTGAAATGACGGATGATGACGCGTCCAGGTTGCCCAGTGCAAGGCGCAGACCCGCAGGCGTAGCGGTGCTACGTCAAGGGGCTGCAACGCAGCAATGGGTGACGTGGGCGCTTCCCGCAGGGTTTGCGTTTTGGACTGAGTTCATTGATGTACAATGGATTCAGCAAACAGCATCCGTCAGATTACGTGATTCGGTCCACTAGGCTCATGTCCAGACCAGAGGGGGGATGGCAGGTCTTGTCGCCGTGGACCTGCCTCTGTAGTGGCATGGCCATCCGCGGGTTGTGGGAAGGGGGAAGCGCCAAGGCGCGAGGTGAATTCAGCGCAGGCCGCGGGAGCGAAGGTGGGCGCCGGCCCGCTGATCATCATCCAGCATGTGGTTGACGATCCAGTCACGGATGAAGAGGGCGAGCTTCAGGGGCGCCAGGCGGCCGCGCTTGTAGAGGTCCACCTGCTCCGCCAGACTGATCACAAGCTTGCCATGCTCCTCCACGTGCGCCGTCACTCCGGGGTAGAAATGACGGCGCATGAGATCCTCCTCGCAGCGGAAATGGGTGCGGGCGTAAAGCACGAGGGCCTCCAGCACCGACCTCTCCTGCGATTCAGCCCGGCCTTGGCCCTGGTGGATGGCGTCATAAAGCTGCTCCAGCAGTTCGAACAGGCGCTGGTGCTGTTCATCGATCTGCTGAATACCGGTCGCATACTCTGCTTTCCAACCCGCTTGGGCCATGTGCCGTCGCCTCCCGGGAATCACCCATTGCTCCGTGCATCGGCCGGGCGCATGGGCAACTTGAGGGGGAGCGGGTTGGCAGGCTATCCGTCGGCTTGTCCCTTGTGGTCATTCCCCCCAGCGCGACCGTTCGCGCACCAGGAAGAAGAGTTCTTCATAGAGGCGGGCGCTCTGCTCCCAGGAGAAGTCCTGCTTCATGGCGTTCTTCTGCAGCCGGCGCATGGCGCGCGGATTGCGCCAGGCGCTGAGGGCCGTGTCCACCGCCTCGAGCAGGGCCTCGGCGTTGTAGTCGGTGAAGGAGAAGCCGGTGCCGTGATCGGCGTCATCCAGGAAGGGGATCACCGTGTCCTTCAGTCCGCCCGTGGCGTGGACGATGGGCAGGGTGCCGTAACGCATGGCGTACATCTGGCTCAGCCCGCAGGGCTCGTAGCGGCTGGGCATGAGGAAGAAATCAGCCCCGCCGTAGATCTGGTGCGCCAGGGCCTCGCTGTAGCCGATGCGCACGGCCATGTGATCGGCGTGCCCGGCCGCCACATCGGAAAGGAAATGCTCGAACTGGGCTTCGCCCGTGCCCAGGATGACCAGGCGCAGATCGCGGGCCAGCAGCCGGTCCAGGCAGCCGGCCAGGATGTTCATCCCCTTTTGCCCGGTCAGCCGCGTCACCATGGCCAGGACCGGGCCCCGGTAGTCCGGATCCAGCCCGAATTCGCGCAGCAGGCGCGGCCGGTTGCCCGCCTTGCGTGTCAGGCGGGATGAGGCGTAGGGTTCGGCCAGCAGCGGGTCGGTGGCTGGATTCCAATTATCCATGTCGATGCCGTTGAGGATGCCGCGCACACGGTCGCCATGCTGGCGCAGGACGCCGTCCAGGCCGTGTCCCAGCTCCGGTTGGCAGATCTCCCGGGCGTAGGTGGGCGACACGGTCACCACCTCGTCGGCGAAGGAGATGCCGGCCTTCAGGCAATTGAGTTGGCCGTAGAATTCGAAGGGCGAGAGCGGGAAGAGCAGCTCCCGCGGCAGACCCAGCTTGGTGATGGACTCGGCCGGGAAGACGCCCTGGTAGCCCAGGTTGTGGAGGCTGAGCACGCTGCGGGTGTGCTGCAGGCGGCGGTCCTCCTGGTGCCGGATGCGCAGCAGGGCGGGCAGCAGGGCCGTGTGCCAGTCCGCGCAGACCAGCAGGTCGGGCTGCATGTCCGTCTGCCGGATCAACTCCAGCACAGCCGTCTGGAAGAAGAACCAGCGCTCGTCGTCATCCGGCCAGGGCCGGCCCGTCGCCGGATCGTCGTAGATGCCGGAGCGCTCGAAGTAGTACTGGTTCTCGATGAAGATGGCGCGGCACTCGCTGCGCGGGTAGGAGGCGGCGTAGATGCGGGTGGGGAAATCCACTCCCTGGAAGCGCACCTGGATGGTGGCGAGGTGCTCCAGCCCCGCCTCCTCGCGCTCCACCGAGGCGTAGAGCGGCAGGATGGTGGCCACTTCGTGCCCCAGGGCGAAGAGCTCGCGGGGGAGGGCGCCCAGCACATCCCCCAATCCGCCGCTTTTGATCCAGGGCACCGCCTCCGCCCCGGTGAACAAGATGCGCAACACGCCCCGCCGGGGAGCCTTCATGCCTCCACCTGTGCCTTGCGCAACTGGTCGGCGGCCACTTCCGGCGCCACGGGATTGATGTAGAAGCCCGTGCCCCACTCGAAGCCCGCCGGCTGGGTCATGCGCGGGAGGATCTCCACGTGCCAGTGCCAGTCGTGGACAATGGTGTCCCAGTAGTTGCTCCGCCGCATGTGGTGGTGCGTGTTGGGCGCGGTGTGGAAGACGAAGTTGAAGGGCGGATCGCCCAGGGCGAGGCGCAGCCGCTTGAGCACGATGTGCATGATGCGCGACAGCTCGGCCACCCGCTCCGGCGCCTCCACGCCGAAATCGTAGGAGTGGCGCCGGGGCAGGACCATCACCTCGTAGGGGAAGCGCGAGGCGTAGGGACAGATGGCCACGAAGTGGTCGGTGAGGGCCACCAGGCGGGAGCCCACGTCCATCTCCTGGGCCAGGATGTCGCAGAAGAGGCAGCGCTCCTTCAGGCGGAAATGCTCGCGGGCGCTTTCCAGCTCGTTGGCGACGGTGCGCGGCGTGATCGGCGTGGCGATGATCTGGGTGTGCGGGTGGGCGATGGTGGCTCCCGCATCGGCGCCGTAGTTCTTGAAGATGATGACATACTTGAAGCGCGGATCCTTCTTGAGATCCACCAGGCGAGCCTGGTAGGCCAGGAAGATGCGCTCCATCTGCCCCGTCCCCATCTCCGCCATGTGGAGCATGTGGCGGGGCGTCTCGATGAGCACCTCGTGGGCGCCGATCCCGTTCATGGCGTCGTAAAGGCCCACGCCGTGCCGGTCGGGCTCCCCCTCGATCTGCAGGGCGGGGAACTTGTTGGGCACCACGCGCAGCTCCCAGCCCGGCGTGTTGGGCGGGCGGCCGGCCGGTCCGTCCGCCATGATCTCGGGCGGGGTGGCGCCTTCCATCCCTTCGCAGAAGGGGCAGGCGGGGTTTCGCGGAAAACGCAGCTCCCCCCGGAACTGAAGCGGACGGGCGCCCCGCTCCTTGGCGATGATCACCCAGCGGCGCTGGATGGGATCGTGACGCAGTTCGGGCATGGAGCGTTCCTACTTGAGCACGCCGACGGACTTGAAACAGTCCTCCCGCCAGACGCAGTCGATTTGATCGCAGACCCCGTCCACGGCCGTGGCGAAGCAGTCGAAATTCCCTTCGGAAAGCTGCAGGAGCCGGACCAGTTCGACGCGGCTGGCGCCCGGCGGTTGTTTGATCCCGCGGGCCTTCACCATGGCCCGGATCTCATTGAAGTTGGGCAAGTGTCTCTCCTTTCCTGCGACGGACCCCACCTGTCGCACCGGGCTTGGCTCTGCAAGAAGCCTGGCCTTTCCACTATCGGCCAGTGGCGGACACGAATTCTGTCCGAAGTCGGCCATGCAGGGACAAGTCTGTTGATCAACAGTCACTTGCCCCCTCGCAATGGTCAAAGTAGCATATCGCCCCTGCCCGCCGGTGAGCTTGGCATGTGGCGGGGAGGGCGCTTCACCCTCCCCCCTGATTGTTTGCCCACAGGGTGAATGATAGATTCGACCGGACCAAGGAGGCATACCATGAAGATCTCGGCAGCCACGCAGGGCGGCGTGGTGGTTCTCACCCTCAAGGGAAACCTGTTGGGAGGGCCCGACGCGGACACCTTCTACAACGAGGTCAAGTCCTACCTGGACCAGGGCAGCCGCAACTTCGTCCTGGACCTGTCCAACGTCAAGCTGATGAACTCCTCGGGGCTGGGCATCCTCATCAAGGCCCTGAAGCCGGTGCGGGAGGCGGGTGGCGACTTCCACCTGGCCTGCGTCACGGAGAAGATCGACTCCCTCTTCATGATCACGAAGCTGTATCAAGTCTTCAAGAGCTTCCCCGACGTGGAACAGGCGGTCCGAGACTTCGCATGACCGTCCCCGGACCGGAACCGGTCCATTCCTCCATCCCGGGCGCCCACTCCGGCGAAGATGTCCTGGACCCCTTGCGCGTCCTGGTGGAGCGCCTTGAGCGGTTGATCTCTTCCCCGCACGCCCCCGCCACAGCGCCCGACAAGTCCTGGCACCTGCAGGTCAAAGCGCTCCTGGAAGAGCTTTCCCTCCAGACCAGCAACGTGCGGGACCTGCTCGAGCCGGCCCGCACCCTGCGTGAGAACCGCCTCCTGCGGGAGGTGGGCCGCCGGTTGGGGCAGGAGCTGTCCACGGAAGGCCTCGCCCTGCTCATCATGGACACCCTGGGCGGGGTGGTGGATTTCGACGCCGCCGGCATCTATTTCATGGATCCGCGGGACGGCACCATCCGCTGGGAATCCCTGCGCGGCTACGACACGGACAAACTCCATCTCGTCCGGCAGAAGCTGGACCGCGGCATCATGGCCTGGATCCTCAAGCACGGCCGGTCGGTCATCGTGCCGGACGTGCGGGAGGATCCCCGCTACTTCAATGCCCGCGACCGCACCTTGAGCGAGCTGGTCGTCCCCATCCTCCACGAGGGCAGGATGATCGGCTTCTTCAATCTGGAATCCGACCGGGTGGGCACCTATGGCGAGCAGGAGCGCCTCCTGATGGAGGTGCTGGCCAGCCAGGTGGCGCAAACGGTTGAATACATGCTGCTGCGGGCCGACCGGCTGGAGCGCCGCCGCGTGGTGGCCGACCTTCAGGTGGCGCGCAACATCCAACGCTCCCTTCTGCCCAAGCAGGGCCTGCTCCTCCATGACATCGAGGTGGCCGGTCTCAACCTGCCCTCCGCCGAGGTGGGCGGCGACTATTTCGACCATTTCATGATCACGCCCCAGGATGTGGGTCTCGTCATCGCCGACGTGGCGGGCAAGGGCATCCCCGCCAGCCTGATCATGGCCAGCGTGCGGACGGGCATCCGCATCCTGGCCCAGCATCGCCTGGACATGACGGGCATCATGGGCCACCTCAACGAGCACCTGCTCGAGGTGACGGAATCGGACAGCTTCGTCACGGTCTGCTACGGCGTCTATCATCGGCCCAGCCGGCGCCTCAGCTACGTCAACGCCGGGCACAACCCGCCCTTGCTCATGCGCGCCCGCAGCCATGCCATCGAGTCGCTGGACAGCGGCGGCCTCATCCTGGGCGCCTTTCGCGGCGTCACCTATGAGATGGGCATTGTCGATCTGGAGCCGGGCGACCGACTCCTCTTCTACACGGACGGCCTCAACGAGGCCCTGGACCGGCAGGGCAACGAATTCGGCATGGGCGATGTGCGGCGCACCCTGAGCGAGTCCCGCTGGCTGGACGCCGCCAGCCTGATCCAGGCCCAGCTGGCCTCCTTGCGCCGCCACACCGGGGCGGGGGAGCGGGCCGTCCGTTTCCAGGACGACCTGACCTTGATGGCCCTGGTCTGCCGCGAGGAGAACCAGGAATGAGCGGGAGATCCATGCGCACGGCCATCTATCCCGGCACCTTCGATCCCATGACCCTGGGCCATCTGGATATGGTGGCCCGGGCCCGCCAGACCTTCGACGAGGTGGTGGTGCTGCTGGCCGTCAACGTCGACAAGACGCCGCTCTTCCCGTTGGAGCAGCGCCTGGCCCTGGTCAAGGCCTGCACGGCCGGCCTGCCCGGCGTGCGGGTCGACTGCCACGACGGCTTGCTGGCGGAGTACGCCCAAAGGACCGGGGCCTCCGCCATTGTGCGCGGCCTGCGGGCCATCAGCGACTTCGATTACGAGTTCCAGATGGCCATCATCAACCGGAAGCTGGCTCCCGGCGTGGAGACGGTTTTCCTCATGCCCAGCGAGGAATGGAGCTACCTCAACAGCTCCATCGTCCGGGAGCTGTGGCGGTTCGGCGGCGACTACTCCCGCTTCGTGCCGGAGGTGGTGCGGGCGGCGATGGACCACATACAAAGGACCACTCCATGAATATCCTGGACACCCTGCAGCAGAAGGCGCGAGAGCGCGGCAAGCACGTCGTGCTCCCCGAGGGCGAGGACGTCCGCACCATCCAGGCGGCGAAGTTCTTGAAGGAAAAGGAGATTTGCCGGATCACGCTGCTCGGTCGGCGGGCCGTGGTGGAAAGCCTGGCCGCCGAGCACGGCCTGCAGCTGATGAGCCGCGAAATCGTGGATCCCGCCACCAGCGAGTGGACGGCGGACTTCGCCCATGAGCTCTTCAACCTGCGCAAGGCCAAGGGCATGACCCTCGAGCAGGCCCAGGAGGCCGCCCGCTCCGTCATGTACTTCGCCGCCTTCATGGTGCGGCGCAAGATCGCCGACGCCAGCGTGGGCGGCACCAACCACACCACCGGCGACGTCATCCGCGCCGGCCTGCACGCCCTGGGCATGGCCCCGGGCATCGACACGGTCTCTTCCAGCTTCCTCATGGTGATGCCCGACGGCCGCCTCTTCACCTTCGCCGACTGCGCCATCGTGCCGCAGCCGGACGCCAAACAGCTGGCCAGCATCGCCCTGGCCTCGGCCAAGACCCACCGCGCCCTGACCGGGACGGAGCCGCGCGTGGCCATGCTCAGCTTCTCCACCAAAGGCAGCGCCAAGCATGCCGACGTGGACAAAGTGCTGGCGGCGCTCGCCCTCATCCACCAGGCGGATCCCGAACTCTCGGTGGACGGGGAGCTGCAACTGGACGCGGCCATCGTCCCCAAGGTGGCGGAGAAGAAGGCCCCGGGCAGCCCGGTGGCGGGGAGCGCCAACGTGCTGGTCTTTCCCGACCTGGACGCCGGCAACATCGGCTACAAGCTGACCCAGCGCCTGGCCGGCGCCGAGGCGATCGGCCCCACGGTGCAGGGACTGGCCGCCCCCTTCATGGATCTCTCGCGGGGCTGCTCCTGGAGCGACATCGCCAACGTGGCGGCCATTGCCGCGCTGATGGCCTGATTTATCCACCATCCTGAATGAAACGGCAGCGGGCGGCGCAAGCGTCGCCCGCTCTTAGTGCGGGACGGATCAATCACAGTCTCGGTGTCGTCAGCCGCGACGCGCCAGACGTGGCGCTCGCCTGTGTTTCCTTGTCTTCTCTTTGCGTCCTCTGCGCAAGCGGCGTGACAGTCGGTGCCGACGGCTGCGATCTCATGCTAGTAGACCAATTCCCGTGATCTGCCGGATGCTGTTTGCTACACAATGCATGGGGGATGGATCTTTGGTAGCCTCGCAAACCCTACGGGAAGCGCCCAAGCCGCCCATCGCCGCGTTGCCGCGCTTTGACGCAGCCCCACTGCGCCGGCGGCGCGGACGCCCTGCGCTGGACGGCCTATGCACGTCATCATCCGTCATCTCACGAGAATCAGTCCACCAGGTAGATCACTTGAACTGCGCCTTGATGTCTCCCCATGTCTTTCTAACCGTAGTACTTCCATATGTCATTACGATTTGCACAGACGTTACGGTCGCAAGCGCGTCTAAAATCGGCTCACCATCAATGCAGTAGGGAGCAAGAAAATTTAGCGTCGCTAAAACATTTATACCTATTAACTGACTAAAATCGGGATTCCACCCCGAAGAAAATGGCACAAAATTGGCAACCACGTTCGTGAAATCGCCTTCTGGAGGAAGGATATCTGCCACGAAAAGTATTCTCTCCTCATCTTCATCCTGCAAGCAAAGAAGTAGTTCGCCAATGAAGGGCATGTCTTCATAACTCCCATCATATATGTTGTATCGGCGCATAATGCCGCTCGTCGAGCTCCCTGAGATAATTAGCTGAATACTCTCGATGTAAGTTGCCTCCCAGGGTATGTTGAGCCATGCACCTCTAGTCTGCACACCATCATTGGGGGGAAGAACGCCAGTATCGTAAGCACCTGTAAGCTCATCCATCTCTACAGCCTTGCTGGTAATCGGAAAGATTTGCAAGGTAATCCATGCGATTATCAGGCACTTTGAAATGTTCATCAAACTAGAACTCATCGGATACCTCGCTACTCACAACAAAACTTGGCTTAACGTTGGCTTCAGCCGCGGAGCGCCTGGCGCGGCGCTTGCCTTTCTCCTACCGACGTTTGCTTTCGAACTCAAAATGCATGCGCCTTGACGGGCGCGAAGTCGGCTGCAAGCGGAGTTAGCAAGCCTTTAGCGATTAATTGACTAATCCAAGACCCTCAGCAGCGCGAACAAGCGCTTTATCATAAGTCCACAGCCGACACCCTGTCAAATGAGCTGAAGCAAGGAGATTGATGTCGATCCATCCCAGCCTCAATCCAAACAGCTTTCTTGATTCCATGAACTGGATCGTCTCATCGTATTCAGTAATGCGCGCCTGCGGTAATGAGGAAAGAAGACCCAGGATCTCTAAGCGATTGCTGAGGTTGCCACATGCAAGCTCAGCAAAGACGAGAGGGTGATGGAGAACCAACCCTGCATTGAGCAACTGCACAAGCTGATCATTCCCTCTACGAAGGTGATCAATCCAAACAGATGTATCGACCAGCGTCATTGAACGGCTTCGGAGCGCCGGCGCGGAATGATCTGAAGATTCTTCTCAGATCCCCCAAGCACGGCCAGTCGACGGGCGCTCTCAAGCGCGATGAGCGCTTCAAGACCCAACCTGATGAGCGAAGTCTTTTCGGAAATGCCGGTGAGCTTCGAGGCCTGGCTTAGA
>JAUXWS010000101.1 GCA_030685015.1 bacterium | reverse complement strand
CCGACCTGGCACCGACCTGGCACCGGCCTGGCACCCACCAGGCTCCAGTCCAGGGCACGCTCTTGACAAACAAAGGATCCGATGAACGCCGCAGGCCACCCAGCCGCCAGTCAACATGAGGACCTGGCCGCCCTCTGGCAGCGCCATCTGGCCTCCCCCCGGCCTCGCGCCTGGTTGGGGCCCTTTGGCGGACGCGCTTGGCGGGGCAGCGGACTGCTGGAGAGCATCGTGCTGACCGGCCCGCCCCAGGCCGCGCGGATGTGGCAGCTGACCGGCCGCCACCGCCGCCGCCGCGATGCGCCGCCCTTGACGCTGGTCGAGGAGCGGGCCCGCGCTCTGGGCCGCACCGGCATGGGCTTTGTCTCCTACGATTACGCCGGCTTGTTGGAGGAGCTGCCGCCCCCCCCCGGCCCATCCCTGGATTGGCCCCTGCTGCGCTTCGACTTTCATCGGGTGGAGGAGCGGCTCGAACCGGGCTTCGATTCCCATCCGGCGGCCTGGGCCGGACCCCGCGGCTGGTCCGGCCCGGCCGGCCCGCTGGAGCCCGAGGACCCGCGGGACCACTTCCGGCGAGGCGTGCAGCGGGTGCGGGATCTGATCCGCGCCGGCGATTGCTATCAGATCAATCTTGTGCAGGCCTTTGCCGCCGCCCTGGCTCCGGGCGGCGCCCCCGCCCTCTTCGCCGCCCTGCGCCGCCACGATCCGGCGGACGGGGGTTATCGGGCCTTGCTGGAATGGCGCGGTCGCGCCCTGGTCTGCGACTCCCCGGAGCTTTTCCTGGCTCGGCGCGGCGCGCACCTTTGGACGCGGCCCATCAAGGGGACGGTGCGGCGCGAGACCGGCGGACGGATGGACCTGCCCCCGGTGCGCGGGGCCGGCCCTGCCGATGAGGCGGTGGCGGCCCGCCTGCTCGCCTCGGGCAAGGACCGTGCCGAGCTGGCCATGATCGTCGACCTGCTCCGCAACGACCTGAGCCGGGTCTGCCGGCCGGGCAGCGTGCGGACCGGCCCCTTTCCCGAGCTGATGTGGCTGCCCCACCTGCTGCACACCTGTGCCCTGGTCGAGGGGGAACTGCGCCCGGGACGGGGACTGCAGGAGATCTTCCAGGCCGCCTTCCCCTGCGGCAGCGTGACGGGCTGCCCCCGCCGCCGGGCCATGGAGCGCATCGCCGGCCTGGAATCCCGGCCACGCGGCCCCTGCTTCGGCGCCGTGGGGTGGGTGGACGCGGCGGGGGACTTCGAGTTCGCCGTGGCCATCCGCACCGCCCTCCATCAGCGGGGTGGTCTGCGCCTCTTGGCGGGAGGCGGCATCACCATCGACAGCACGCCGGCGGCGGAAGAGGAGGAAAGCCGGCTCAAGACGGCCTCCTACGTGGCGGCCCTGGCCGGTTTGGCCGGCCGCCCCGGTTGAGCGCCGGCCGGGGCCGAAACGGCTTCCGCAGAGGGCCGGCGGCCCTTCTTCCCGGCCGCTGTCCTCGCTCCGTGACACTCCTCATGCTACATTAACGGCCCTTTCGGACCATGATTCAACTGGCGAGAGCATCGGCCGCCCCGCCGTGGTCGGCGAAGTCCCCGCCCCTCAACGTGGACGATGGCTGCACCATGATGAATCTGCGGATCCTGGCCCTTGCCCTGCTGGCCGCCCCCCTGGCCGCGCCCGCCGCCGACGATTTCGGCACCTTCACCTCGGTGGGGGAATTGGGCATGACCATCACCAACTTCGGTGTGATTGGACACGGCTACAACATCGAGGGCCAGCCGTCCTGCCTCTACAAGCAGTACTCCGATCTGGATTTCGAACAAGTGGAGCATTTCTCCTATGGCGGCCTGTGGGTGGGGGGCGTGGTGGGCGGGGAGCCCCGCGTCTCCACCGCCGTGATGGACGGCAGTTTCGGCGGGGCGGGCTGGGAGTGGAACAACGTGCCCGCCGCCCAGGACCGCAGCGGCGCCATCCTGGTGCGCTCCACATTTCCGGACAGCCCCAACTTCCATCCGGAGGCCGTCAGCCACCAGGATTTCCTCATGTCCTTCACGGACACCAGCCGCGTCGTGCCCGGCACGGGGGAAGTCATCACCGGCCACACGCCGCTGGGACTGCGGGTGGATCTGGACAGCCACGCCTGGAACTACAGCTATGCCAACGCCTTTGTCATCCTGGACCTGACCATCACCAACATCAGCCACGCCCTGGATCCCGCCGGCACGGGCTGGACGATCGACTCGCTTTTCGTGGGCTACTGGATCGACGAGGCGGTGGGCAACTTCAACCTGCACAACTACTACGCCCCGGGCCGGGGCGGCTGGTTGTGGTACGACAACCTGGCCGGCGTCGTCCTGACCGACCAGGCCAGCCCGGCGGCGGGGGACAGCATCTGGATGGCGGTCGGCTACGACGCGGACGGCGACAACGGCTATGCCGAGAGCATCCTGGGTTGCCGCTTCCTGGGCGGCTCCGCCCCCCACGTGGCGGATCCCCGCCGCATCAAGCCCCGCGCCAACACCTGGATCTGGAACCGCGACTACAACCAGAGCTTCCCCGCCCTGGTCATGCCCAACAACGAAGCGGCGCGCTACGCCGCCATGCAGGCCCGCCCCTCCCTCAGCGACGCCAGTTTTCCCTACGGCACGGCCAACAGCAGCAGCTGGATGATGCTGGCCAGCGCCGGCTCCTTCGGGCGTCTGGCCCCCGGCGAGAGCTTGAACGCCGTCTTCGCCATCGGCTGCGGCCGGCAGGACTTCGTGCCCGAGGGCGAGCTGTTGACTGGTCTCGAACGCCTGCAGCGCAAGGCCGCCCCCCTGGTCGCCAACACCACCTGGGCCCGTATCGCCTGGGACGGGGAGGACAAGAACCGGGACGGCATTCTCCAGCCCGAGGAGGACCTGGACGGCGATGGTGTCCTCGACCGCTACCTCCTGCCCAATCCGCCCCCGGCGCCGCGCCTGGCCGTGGAGGTGGGCGAGCGCGAGCTGACCCTCTACTGGCGCAACGATCCCGAATCCTTCGTCGACCCCATTCTCGGGGAGCAGGACTTCGAGGGCTACCGCATCTACAGCAGCCTGCGCACCCCGGGCGCCGGCGGGACGCGCACGCTGGTGGCCCAGTTCGACATCATCAACGAGATCTGGCCCAACACCGGGCTGGATGACATCACCGTGCGCCGGGCCCTGGGCGTGGACGCGGATTCGATGGAGCTGGGCGGCGTCTGGTACCACTACGCCTTCCGCATGGAGAACCTGCTCTCCGGGCGTCCCCAGGGCAACTGGCTGGCCGTTTCCGCCTACGACCACGGCCTGCCCGCCAACAACCTGCCCAGTCTGGAGTCGGCCGTGACCGAGAACTGGGTCTTCGTCTTCCCGGGCAGCCTGCCCGACGGCCTGGCCGACGGCCGCGACCGCAAGCCCGGCGTCTACCCCAACCCCTACCGGGGCCGCGCCTCGTGGGACGGCAGCGGTCCCTACGATCGCATGATCTGGTTCACCCACCTGCCGGCGCGCTGCACGGTGAGCATCTTCACCCTGGCCGGCGATTTCGTCGACTCCGTCGAGCACGATGCCGCCACCTACCAGGGCCTGGACGTGGCCCTCATCCGCAAGACGCAGGAGCAGGTGGCGGGCAGCAGCATCGGCGAGACACCTTTTGTCTTCTCCGGGGGCGAGCACGCCTGGGATCTGGTCAGCCGCCACAACCAGGCCATCGCCACCGGCCTCTACCTCTTCACGGTGGAGGACAAGGCCACGGGCAAGGTCGAGATCGGCAAGTTCGCCGTGATCAAATGACCGCCCCCCTGTGGCAACGAATCATCCAAGCGCCGCCCGCGGCGGCCCTCAAGCCAAGGAGGACACCATGAGGTCCTGGATTGCCCTGTTCTTCTGCCTGGCCGGCCTGGCCACGGCCCAGGAGGAGATGACCATCGCCGAGATGCAGCTGCCCACCATCTTCGGCCCGGACAGCGCCGGCACTGTCGGCCAACTGGTGACGGTGGAGGGCGTCGCCCTCTCCTCGTCGGAACATTTTTACGCTGGAAGCAACTCCAGCTTCTACCTGATTGACGAGAACGGCGGCGACTACAGCGGCGTGCTCGTCTTCAAGAACGTGGGCGGCGCCTTCGACGTCTTCGTGGGGGACCGCCTGCGCGTCACGGGCACGGTGGCCGAGTACCGCACCCAGGAATCCGGCCGCTACTCCCACATGACGGAGATCGTCCCCAATGATCCCTCCGTGGATGTGGAGGTGCTGGACTATGAGCAGCCCCTGCCCGATCCCGTCTTCGTGGACATGTGGTACCTGGACCCCATCCGCCACGAGGACCATGTGGCCGAGCGCTACGAGGCCATGCTGATGGAGATCCACGACGCGGTGGTGGTGGACATCAGCGCGCCGCCCTCCTGGCGGCAGTTCACGGTGGCCGATCCCGAGGGCAACAGGGCGGTCATCCGCACGGCGGCCTACGGCCTCTCCAATTATGGACGCCCGCCCCTGGGCTCCACCTTCTCGATGATCCGCGGCGTCATCTACCAGGTCTACAGCAACTACAACGTGATGCCCCGCGACATCAACGACCTCATCCTGGCGGTGGGCCCGCCCATCATCAGCGGCACAACGATCGGCCCCTGCGGCGCCACGCCCGCCGATCTCATCCACATCGCCGTGAACATCTCGGACAACACGGCCATCGACGAGGCCTTCGTCTACTATCGCGTCAACGGCGGGGCCTTCATCGACTTCCCGCTCACGCGCGACCTCTCCAACCCCATCCTTTACACGGCCGACCTGCCCGCCCAGCCCGAAGGCTCCATGGTGGACTTCTACATCTACGCCATGGACGACGAGGGCAACCCCAGCCACCATCCCGCCGACGGCGCCGGCTCGCCCTCCTTCCCGCAGCTATACGTGAGCAGCGTGACGCCCACCACCTGCCTGCAGATCCAGAGCGAGACCTATGCCGACGGCGCCAGCCTCTACCAGTGCCGACCGGCCACCATCACGGGCGTGGTCACCTTCGGTTACACGGACTTCGGCTTCACGGTGGAGGACACCTACCGCAACTACATCATTGCCGAGGCGGGGGGCGCCAACCACGCCATCTACATCTACAACAACCAGAGCCACGGCGTCTGGCTGGAGCAGCTGGAGCGGGGCGACCTCGTCACCCTGGGGGGCATGGTCACCGAGTACAACGGCCTGACGGAATTGACCAGCATCAGCAGCTTCACTCTGCACTCCCCGGGCAACGATTCTCCCGTCACGCCCCTGTCGCTGGGCAGCTTCCTGGCCGGTCCCGAGCCCTGGGAGAGCGTGCTGGTGGAGTTGTCCAACCTGACCGTGACGGCGGACGCCGGCTTCGGCGAGTGGCTGGTCCAGGACGGCCAGGGCAACCCCATCATCGTGGACAACCTGGGCACCTGGGATGTCCAGCTGTCCGTGGGCGCCCACATGGACGGCCTGCGCGGCGTCATCACCTACAACTTCAACGCCTGGAAGATCGCCCCGCGCCAGAACGACGATTTCATCAACCTGAGCAGCCTTGCCCGGCCGACCCGGCCGGTGGAGTTCAGCCTGGCCGCGGCCGTGCCCAACCCCTTCAACCCGGCCACGACCATCCATTACGAGCTGTCGCGGGAGACCGAGCTGCGCCTCAGCGTGGTCAACCTGGCGGGGCAGGAGGTGGCCCTGCTGGCCAGCGGCCGGCGGCCGGCCGGCGGGCACAGCGTGGTCTTCGACGGCAGCCGTCTCGCCAGCGGACTCTACCTGGCCCGGTTGGAGGCGGAGGGCCGCTCCAGCCAGCTGAAGCTGCTGCTGGTCAAGTAAGGACCGACGACGGGGCGGGCTCCGGCCCGCCCCATTCCTGCGCGAGGAAGGCATGTCCCGCTGGATCCTCCTGATTGTGCCGGCGCTGGCCTGGCAGCTTGGCTGCGAACCCCGCGAGGGGGGCGGCAGCCGGTTGGACAACCGGCCGCCCCAAACCCACCTCTCCGTCGGCTTCTTCCGGGCGGACTCCGCCCAGGTGGACACCCTGGGCCTCAGCACCTCGCGGGTGGGCCTCGCCTGGTGGGGCGAGGACGCCGACGGCTGGATCGACCACTACCTCTACCGCTGGTCCAGCGACGTGGACAGCGCCGGGAACCCGGTCTGGCACCGGACGGAGGCCGAGAGCGACACTTTCGTCGTGCTGCTGACGCAGGACGTGGAGCTGGTCCGCTTCGAGATCCGCGCCGTGGACAACGAGGGGGCGGTGGACCCGAGCCCCGCCGTCACGGTCTTTCCGGCCTACAACCAGAAGCCGCGCGTGGACTGGGTGGCGCAGAGCCAGGAACTCCTCTCCAACACGACGGCCGACACCAGCTGGACCTTCGGCTTCAACACCTTCCACTTCAACGCCTGGGACCTGGACGGCAACGCCACCATCACGCGGGTGGTGTGGGCCCTGGACGACACAAGCAGTTGGCAGGACCTGCCCCCCGGCCTGGGCTCCATCTCGCTCACGCCGGCCCAGCTGACGCCCGGTCCGCACCGGGTCTTCGTCAAGGCCCAGGACATCGCCCAGGCCTGGAGCGAGACCCTGGGCTATCCGCGGCCCGGTGACACGCTGGCCGACGGCCGCGCCCAGGTGTGGGCCGTGCGCCCGCTGGAGGGCCATCTCCTCGTCGTCTTCGACGATCCGGCCGAGGTGACCGAGGGCGTGCCTTACGTGCGGGCCGGCCTGGACGCCATGGGCTACCAGGAGCACGAGGACTTCACCTTCTGGGTGGCGACGAACTGGCTGCCCTACGATGACCAGGACTTCCAGGCCATCATGGATGACTTCGCCATGGTCTTCTGGTTCAGCTGGAAGAGGACGCAGAACGAGCTGGCCTGCGACAACCTGGACCTCTTCATGGCCCGGGGCGGCCGCCTCCTCATGACCACGACCGACATCGGACGCCGGCGCAGCACCGGCGGCACCTACATCTTCGACGGCATCTGCGTGCCGGTGGACTCCCTCACCGACCAACGCGACCGCATCCTGCCCAGCCATCCGCTGCTACCGGGCGCCGGTTTCGCCCACTACCCGAGCCTGGCCATGCGGGAGGCCATCTCCTTCGTCAGTCCGGGCAGCGAGTATCCCCGCCACGGCTTCCTGCCCGACAGTTCCGCCACGGAACTCTACTTCGTGCCCGAGGTGCAGGGCAATCCGGACCGTCCCCGCGTGACGGTGGCGGCCCGCGTCGAGGCGGACGGCCGGCCGGGCAAGGCCAAGCAGCTCTATTTCGCCCTGCCCCTGCACAAGGCGACCAATCTGGACAGCCTCTTCATGACGGTGATCCATGATGATTTCAACTGGTAGGGCCTTGACCGCGCCCGCCCCGCGTCCCTGGGCGGGCCGTGCCGGGCGGACGGGGCTGTGGTCGCGGGCGGCGGCCTTGATCATCCTTGTGGCCCTGTCGCTCGGCCTGGCCGGCCAAGCCGCGGCCGACGGCCGCCTGCGCGGCCGGGTGACGGACAAGGAGACGGGGCAGCCGCTGGCCGGCGTCAACGTGGTGGTGAAGGGCACCTACCGTGGCGGGGCCACCGACCTGGACGGCGCCTACATCGTGGGCCAGCTGAAGCCGGGCACGGTGGACCTCGAGTTCAGCATGCTGGGCTACAAGACGGTGCTGGTGACCGGCGTGCTCGTCCTGGACAACCAGGCGCTCCAGCAGGACATCGCCCTGGAGAAGAGCTTCCTCAAGGGCGAGGACATCGTCATCATTGGCAAGAAGCCGCTTTACCAGGTGGACAACACCAGCTCGAGCACCACCCTCGACCTGGAGTCGATCCAGACCAAGGTGGTGGAGAACATCGTGGACGTGGTCAGCCAGCAGGCGGGGGTCACCAAGTCGGACAACGAGGTGCACATCCGCGGCGGGCGCGCCGACGAGAACCTCTACATCATCGACGGGCTCAGCGTCAAGGACCCGGTCTCGGGACAGGGGACGGGCGTCTTCCTCTCCGCCTCCGCCGTCAAGCAGGTGGAGGTGATCACGGGCGGCTTCAACGCCGAGTACGGCGAGGCCATGAGCGGCGTCATCAACGTGGAGACGCGCGAGGGGGACGACGAACTCTTCGGCAGCGTCTCCTGGAAGCGGGACAACCTGGGCGCCTGGCCCCGCCTCAACCAGAACCAGGACGTGGTGGAGGCCAGCGTGGGAGGGCCGCTGCCCAACATTGGCCTGCCCGGCGCCCTGACTTGGTTCCTCAACGGCTACGGCTCCTTCGGCGACACGCACCTGCCCCACGCCACGGAGCTGCAGCCCTCCCAGGACTGGATGGAGCCCTACACCCTGCGCCAGGAGAACAACGCCTCGCTGCTGGCCAAGCTGACCTGGCGCCCCAAACCCACGCGCAAGCTGACCGCCTCGTGGGGCCGCAGCATGCAGGTCAACCAGGGCTACTTCACCACCCTGGTGGAGGACCGGCGCTTCTACCCCTACGAGTACCAGCGGAACCTGGACAACTACAACACCTTCAGCCAGGAGTCGCGCCAGACCAGCTTCAACTGGAAGGAGACGCTGAGCGAGCGCTCTTACGTCGACTTCACCTACGGCATGTTCTTCATCAACCAGCACGCCGACGCCGGCAAGCACTGGACCCAGTACGACCGCCCGCTGGACATCGAACCCACCTGGTACCTGCTCAACCCCGACGGCTCCATCACCATCTACCAGGGGGACGGTTTCTGGGACTACGGCGACACGGACTTCTGGCATGACCACCACGCCCTGACCCACAGCCTGAAGGGGGCCATCACCCGCAGCGCGGGAGCCCACGAGCTGAAGTCGGGTTTCGAGGTGGAGAACACGGAGCTGCAGCTGCTCCACATCACGGCGCCCTGGCTGGCCACGGCGGAGGCCCCGGGCCGTTCCTTCGACATGTACCGCGCCTGGACGGTGGCCGGCGCCTTCTACGTGCAGGACAAGATCAGCTACAAGGGCATGAACGCCAATCTGGGCCTGCGCCTGGATTACTGGCGGCCCGGCAGCTACGTGGAGCGCGTGGTGGAGGACCCCGCCACCGCCATCCTCACCGAGGATGCCCGCGCCCTCTTCCGTGACGAGACCTTCGGCCTCTTCGGCGGGCGCTGGAAGGCGCAGCTCAGCCCGCGGCTGGGGATCAGCCACCCCGTCACCGACAACGACATGCTCTTCTTCAGCTACGGCCACTTCAGCCAGCGGCCCAAATACGCCTATGTCTACGCCAAGCTGCAGACGGCCGGACAGGGAAGCTACCAGCTCTTCGGCAACCCCAACCTGAGTCCCACCACCACCGTGGCCTACGAGCTGGGACTCAAGCACAAGTTCAACTCCAACAGCGTGCTGCAGCTGACGGCTTTCTACAAGGACATGTTCAATTACGTGACGGCCTTCAACGTCAACAGCAAGCACCCGCGCTACGGCAACATCAGCTACACCCAGTACTGGAACATCGACTACGCCCGCAGCCGCGGCCTGGAGCTTTCCTGGCGCCATCGCTTCGAGCGCTGGTGGAGTTTCAACTGGAACCTGTCCTATAGCGTGCTCACTGGCAAGAGCAGCTCCCCCGCCGAGAACCTGCTCAACGAGGTACGGGTGGGCAGCCGCGACGAGGATCTGAGCGAGAGCTTCCTGCGCTGGGACAAGCCCCTGCAGACCAGCTTCGACCTGGGCTACCATGTCGCCCGGGGCAAGGCGCCCTCCATCGGCTCCTGGCGACTGCCCGACCGCTGGGGCGCCAACCTGCGCCTGGAGCTGGAGAGCGGCCAGCGCTACACGCCGCAGTACATTGACATGGGCGACCCCGCCAACCCCGACGACGACGAGCCGCGGGACCGGGAGTCCAAGCCCTATACCCACATGACGCCCATGCAGCACACGGTGGACTTCAAGGGCTGGAAGGACTGGCGGGCCGGCGCCCTGGACCTGCGCTTCTTCTGCGAGGTGGAGAACATCTTCAACGTGAAGAGCGCCGCCTCCTCGGGATGGATCAACCCCCTGACGGGCGAGGTGTGGGAGGAGGGCGATCCCTTCATCGCCAACCGCCGCGTCTACTACGAGTGGTCCAGCGAGCTGAGCCGCGACCGTGTGCGGCCGCCGGGCACGCCGGCCCGCTTCAAGGAGCCGCGCCAGGTGATGTTCGGCGTGGCGGTGCAGTTCTGATGGCAGGCATGGAAGAGGATGGCGCGCCCATGATTCCTCGCGACACAGTGCGGCTGGTCCTGGGGCTGCTTCTGTTGCTGGCGGCACAGCCCGCCGCCCGGGGCCAGCAGTTGATCCACAACTTCGGCGAGGAGCGGGCCGCCACCACCGTGCTGGGCTTTCTCAAGATCGGCGTGGGCGCACGCGCCGAAGGGATGGGCCAGGCCTTCGCCGGCGTGGCCGACGACGCCACCGCCCTCTACTGGAATCCGGCCGGGCTCAGCCACCTGAAGGGCAACCAGGTGGCCGTCAACCATCTGCGCTGGCCGGCCGACATCACCTACACCTGGCTGGGCTACTCGCGGGAGATGAGCCCCATCCTCCACCTGGGCCTCGCCTACGGCCAGCTGGGCACGGACGAGATGGCCGTCACCACGGAGCAGCACCCCGACGGGGACGGCCGCACCTTCAGCTTCACCGACCAGTTCCTCCAGGTGACGGGCGCCCTCCAGCTGACCAACCAGTTCTCCTGCGGCCTGACGGCCCGCTACGTGCGGGAGGACATCGCCGAGGTGACGATGGACGGCCTCCTGCTGGACCTGGGCACCTTCTACCGGACCGGCTGGCGCGACCTGTCCGTGGCCGTGGCCCTGGTCAACTTCGGCGGGCAGTTCCAGCCGGAGGGCGGCTGGACCACGGCGGACGGCTCCCGGCGCAGCTCCTGGGAGGATTTCTCGGCGCCCACCGTCTTCCGCCTGGGCAGCTCCCTGCACGTCTGGGACGATGTGGACCACAAGGTGCTGGCCGCGGCCCAGATCAACCATCCCGTCGACAACCTGGAGAGCTATGCCCTGGGCCTGGAGTACGGCTGGCGGCAGGCGGCCTTCCTGCGTGGCGGATGGCGCTTCAACGGCGGCGAGGAGAAGTGGACCCTGGGCGCCGGCCTCTCCTTCGAACGCTGGGGCCTGGGCGTGCGCATGGATATCAGTTACAGCGACTTCGGCCTGCTGGACCACAGCCGCCGCCTTTCCAGCCAGTTCAATTGGTGAGGCCCCATGCCCGGCAGCCCGGCAGCCCACGGTGAATCCAAGCGAGTGGCACCCATGATGCGACCCCATCTCCCTTCCCGCCTGCGGCCGCTGGCCCTGGCCGCCCTGCTGGTGGCGGTGGCCGGCTGCGACGTGGACCGCTTTCCCCTGCCCAGCGTGGCCAAGGTGGGGGAGACGGGCTTCGGCGCCGGGGACTCCAGCTACCTTCTGCTCAACCGCCAGATCGTCCTGGCGGATAGCGCCGTCCCGACCGACCTCTTCATCAACGACGACGGCCACATCTACGTGGCGGAGGCGGGCAGCGGCCGGATCAGCGTCTGGGACCAGGCCCTCAACCCGGTGGCGACGGCGGGCCTGACGGACTTTTCGCTGCCCGGCGTCAAAGGCGTGGCGGTGGGTCCCGAACAGCTTCTCTTCGCCGTGGCGGGGGACAACGTGCTGTGGGCCCACAACCTGGCGGCCGCCCGCGAGCCCCTCGTTTGGGGCCTGAGCGGGGGCGTGGCGCGCCACCGCCAGAGCGGGATCATCGACACCCTGGACGCGGCCGGGATCGCCGACCGGATGGCCAACCGCACCCTGCCGCAGTGGGAGTTCCTGCGCGTGGACAGCCTGGATCTAAGCACGGCCGATTTCCAGGCCAAACTGCGCCCTCACCCGCTGTGGGCAGGCGCCCCCTCCACACGCCTGGACGCGGTGGCCCGCGGCCGCGCCGGGAAGCGCGAGGTCTTCGTCGCCAACAACAATACCTTCGGCAACCGTTTGAGCCGCA
The DNA here is from genome assembly GCA_030685015.1 of bacterium. Taxonomy (NCBI): domain Bacteria; species bacterium. The sequence continues at coordinate 5,247 of JAUXWS010000101.1, read as the reverse complement.
TCCGCCTCAAGCCCAGCGCCGTGCTCTTCACCGCCAATCCCGACGTGGCCGTCGTCTACCTCTACGAGGAGGCGGGCAGCGAAGTGGTCAGCGGCTCGGGCACGGGCCTGGGCACGGTGGACCGGCCCCTTTCCCTGGACGCCGACGGGGCGGGCACGCTCTATCTCACCCAGGCGGCGCCCACCGTGGGCTACTGGAAGGTGCAGCGCCTGACGGTGGAGGAGTACGCCGGGGTCGACTATTGGTCCTTCGATTTCGGGCTCCAGGGGCGGGCGATCATGGCCCCGCAGCGGTTCTGGGAGGCCCGCGACATCACCTACACGGCCACCGGCATCTTCGTCCTTGACCGGCGCGAATCCGCCCTGCCGGAGGAGAGGCCGGCGCACCGCGTGCAGGTCTACCGGCGCAACGGGGACTTTCTGCTGCCCCTGGGGGCGCGCAAGATCCTGGTGGACACGACCCTGGTTGTGAACGGCGCACCGGTGGACACCCTGCTCAAGGTCTGGCGCTACGACCAGCTGGGCAACCCGCGCAGCGTGGCCGTCTACGGCAACCGCAGCGTCCGCGCCGGCACGGAGGAGGAGATCGTGTACGTGGCGGACGGCGACCGCATCAAGCTTTTCATGCTCTCGGTTTCGACAGATGATCTTCCCATCCAATAGGCGGCCGGCCGCCGACTGGACCGTCACCCCGGCGCGACAGCTCTCGTCGGCGATGGCCAGATGGAGGCTACTGCTGTCAAGCGTCCGGGCCAGTCCCTCCCATTCCCTGCTTTTTGGCCCCTTTGTACGGAAACATTTTGGGAGAGACAGCGTGCCCCGGGTGGGTGGGGGGTGGTGGGAGGGCGAACCCCATTCATCGAAACTGAACATGTTCTCGACCCGACACTCCGGTGAGCCGGTACCGGCGCCCAAGTCGACGTCGCTCGTCCTCCTGGGACTGGTGGTCCTGATCCTGGCCAGCGGTTGCGCCCCGCGCATCCCCTTCGGCACGTCCGGCGCGCTCCCCTTCAATACCCAGCCTGACACGCTCTTCCTTTCCCCCGTCTGCTTCGGGTCGGGCGGCAATTTCCAGATGGACCGTCGCCTGGAGAAAAGCCGGGGCGACGGAGAGGCCTATCTGCGCGTCTGGCAGGGCTTTCTTGAAGAGGAGTGCAAGCGCCGCTCCTGGGTGCTGGTGCGGCCCCTGCGTAGCGACAGTCTGGCCGTGGCCGCCTTTCCCGGCGAGCGCGCGGCCGGCCGCTGGCTGGACCTCTACGGCCTGGTTCCCGGCGAGCGCAGCCGCGTGTTGGAGGTGCGCGCCCTGCGGCTGGAGTCCCTCCGCCGCAATGTCTTCCTGCGCTTCTTCGAGTCGATCAATCTCCTGGACGACAGCGGACGGGAGTTCGGCTGGCTGGAGCTGGACTACGAGGTGCACGAGCCGGCCCGGGGAGGGCACAGCGGCCTTCGCCGGCTGGTGAGCCGCGAAGCCGATTCGCACATGATGTCGGCCCGGACGGACCGGGCCGGTCGCCTGATGATGAAGGGGGCCCGTGACGTGGCCCGCCTGCTGGAGGGAGGAGCACGACCATGACGAATCCGGGACGCGCCGCATGGAGCCTCACGCTGGTGTCGCTGCTCCTCTTCAACCTGGCCGGCTGCTCGGTGAGACGGATGGCGGTCAGGGGGATCACCCCCACGCTCGACCATTTTGTGGCGGCCCTCTTCGCCGAGCCGGACCTGCGCCTGGCCCGCAGCGCCTTCGAGACGGACCTGCACCTCATTGCGGGCCTGCGCCGCACCCATGACCAGGCGCGGCTGCAGGAACTTCAGGCGATGGCTCTCACCGGCTATGGGCTTGTCTATTGGGAAGGCGTGGACGATCTGCGGGCCGGCGCCTTCTATCTGCGGGCGCGGGACCTGGGCCGCGAGCTGCTGGGGCGGGATCCCTTCGCCGGGGATGAGGAGGCCTTCCAGGCCTGGTTGAGGAGCTGCCGCGCCGCCGACCTGCCTGCCCTCTTCTGGACCGCATTCCCTTATGGCGCTTGGATGAACCTCAACCTGGGCTCCCAGGAGGCCCTTTTCCACCTGCCACGCGTCGAGGCCATGATCCAGCGCTGCCTGGAACTGGAGGAGGGCTACTTCTTCGGCGCCGGCCACCTCTTCCTGGGCGCCCTGGCCTGCACGCGGCCCCGCTTCGTGGGCGGCGACCCCGACGCGGGACGGGCGCGCTTCCAGACGGCGGCCCGGCTGGGCGGAGCGGATTTCCTGCTGCCCCTCCTCTTCGAGGCCCGCCACTACTGTCCTGCCGCCCTGGACGAGGAGCGCTTCGAAGAGATCCTCCTGGTACTGGACGAGGACCCCGCGCGCTATCTGGACCACCCCCAGGCCCTGCTCAACTCCTGGTGCCTGGAGCAGCTTGAGTTTCTGGCTGCGCGGAGGGGCGAGCTGTTCTGACGGGTTGCGGGGCAGCCCGACCAATCCCGGACTATCTTTCTCGCCCGGGCTTGGCCGCCCGAGTCGCCCCCCGCATTTCTACCTTGTCCCGGCACAATCGGAAGGATGGACCATGCCGCGACGCCTTGCCTTGACCGTCTTGCTGCTGCTCCTGGTCTTGGGGACGACCGCCCGGGCCGAGACCGTCATCAAGTTCGCCACCGTGGCGCCGCGCAACTCCACCTGGATGACCATCATGGAGCAACTGGACGCCGAGGTCCAACAGGCGACGGGCGGGGCCGTCAAGTTCAAGTTCTATCCGGGCGGGGTACAGGGCGACGAGAAGGACGTCATCCGCAAGATGCGGATCGGACAGCTCCATGGCGGCGGCTTCACGGGCGTCGGGATGGGTCTCATCCAGCCCAACGCGCGCCTGCTGGACCTCCCCTACCTCTTCCGCTCGGCGGCGGAGGTGGACACCGTGCTGGAAGGCCTCTTTCCCACCTTCGCCACCCTCTTTGAGGAAAAGGACTTCATCCTGCTGGGCTGGGCCGAGGTGGGTTTCGTCCACTTCTTCACCCGCGATCCGGTGCGCAGCCTGGCCGACCTTGGGCGGCAGAAGCTGTGGATCTGGGAGGGCGACCCCCTGGCCGGGGCCTACTTCAGCGAGCTGGGCCTGAAGCCCATCCCCCTCGCCCTGCCCGATGTGTTGACCAGCTTCCAGACCGGCCTCATCAATGGCGCCTACGCCTCCCCCTACGGCGCCAGCGTGCTGCAATGGCAATCGCGCGTCAAGTACGTGAGCGATCCGCCCATGGCCTGCGCCGCGGGCGCCGTGCTGGTCAGCCGCCGGATCTGGGAAGAGATCCCCGCCGCCCATCAGGCCACGGTGAAGGAGATCGCCCGCCGGCGCCTGCGCCAGCTGACCGCGGCCAGCCGCCACGACAACCAGGCCGCCCTCGAGGCCTTCCTCAAGGCGGGCATCCAGCGCGTCACCCCCGTCAGCGAGGCGGAAGCGCGCGGCTTCGAGACGATCGGCATCCGCGTCCAGGACAAACTGGCCGGTTCCCTCTACGATGCCGCCCTGCTGGAGCGGGCGCGGGTGCTCATCCGGGCCCGTCGCGCCCAGCCCTGATGAGCCGCGTCCTGCACAGCCTGGTCCGACTGCGAGCCGCCCTTGATCGCGCGGAGGCGATGCTGCTGCTCGTCCTGCTCGCGCTGCTGATGGTCCTGTCCTTTCTGCAGGTGGTGCTGCGCCAGTTCCAGGGCGGCTTGGACTGGGGCGAAGTGCTGATCCGCCATTTCGTCCTCTGGATCGGCATGGTGGGCGCCGGCCTGGCCGCCGCCCGTTCCCGCCACATCCGCATCGATGCCCTGGGCCGCCTGCTCTCCCCGACGGTGGGGCGCTGGACGGGCATGGTCCTCGACGGCCTCTCGGCCTGGATCTGCGCCCGCCTGGCCCTGGCCGCGCGGGATTTCGTCGGACAAACGCGGGAGTTCGGCGACCTGCTCGATCCCCTCGCCTGGCCGGACTGGTCCGTGCTGGGTGCCCTGGCCGGGCAGCCCTGGCCGGCCTGGCCCCTGCAGGCGGTGATCCCCGCCGGCTTCTTCCTGATGGCCTTCCACTTCGCCCTCAACATGCCCTTGCGCTGGGTGGATCCCCCTGGCGCCGAAGCGGGGGATGGGGAGCCGGTGGAGGCTCCGGTGGCGGGCAAGGCGGCATGACCATCCTGGGTCTCAGCCTGGCGGCCCTGCTCGGCCTGCCCCTCTTCGTGCTGATCGCTTGGATCGCCCTCATCGCCTTCGGGGCGGAGGGGATCGATCCGGCCGCCATCATCATCGAACTCTACCGCATGGCCTCCCAACCCGTCCTGGTGGCCATCCCCCTCTTCACCTTCGCCGGCTTCGTCATGGCGGAGTCGGGTCTGCCGCGCCGCGTCGTCCGCCTCAGCCACGCCGCCCTCTCCTGGCTGCCGGGCGGCCTCGCCCTGGTCAGCCTGCTCGCCTGCGCCCTCTTCACGGCCTTCACCGGCGCCAGCGGCGTGACCATCATCGCCCTGGGCGGCCTGCTCTTTCCCGTGCTGCTGAAGGAGGGCTACCCGGAGCGCTTCTCCCTGGGCCTGATGACCACCTCGGGCAGCCTCGGCTTGCTCTTTCCCCCCAGCCTGCCCCTCATCCTCTACGGACTGATCGCCGGCGTCAGCGTGGACGCCCTCTTCCGCGCCGCCCTGCTGCCTGGCCTTCTCATCTTGGTCATCCTCGGCGCCTATGCCATGTTCGTGGCCCAGCGGGCCCGGGTGGCCCGCCCACCCTTCTCCTGGGCGGAACTGAGGGCCGCCCTGCGCGAGGCGGCCTGGGAGCTGCCCATCCCGCCCCTCGTCCTCATCCTCATCTACGGCGGGCTGGTCACGGCGGCCGAGGCGGCGGCGGTGACGGCCGTGGTCGTGCTGGTGGTCGAGGGACTGATCCACCGCGAGCTGCCCTGGCCCCGCCTGGTCCGCCTGACAGGCGAGAGCATGGCGATGGTGGGGGCCGTCCTCGCCATCCTGGGCGTGGCCCTCGGTTTGACCAATTACTTGGTTGACATGGAGATCCCTCAGCGCATGCTGGAGTGGATGGAGACCTGGATCGGCTCGCGCTGGGCCTTTCTCCTCGCGCTCAACCTCTTCCTGTTGGTGGTGGGCTGCCTGATGGACATCTTCAGCGCCATCATCGTCGTGGTGCCGCTCATCGTGCCGGTGGCCGCCAGCTTCGGAGTGGACCCGCTCCATCTGGGCGTCATCTTCCTGGCCAACCTCGAGATCGGCTACATGACGCCGCCGGTGGGGCTCAA